>CAZIJR010000059.1:0-1520 GCA_964539855.1 uncultured Candidatus Saccharibacteria bacterium | reverse complement strand
CTTGCAAAAGGGCTTGGAATAAAAGAAAAGATTTTAAGCCCCACTTTTGTAATAATGAAAAGATTCAAAAATTTTTACCACATAGACTGTTATCGTTTAAAAAATTCTAAAGATATTTTAGATTTAGGTTGGGAACAAATAATTTCTAACCCAAAAAATATTGTTGCCATTGAATGGCCAGAAAAGGTAAAGACTCTTTTGCCCAAAGATACAATCTTGATTAAATTCAAATTTATAAACCAAGACACCCGAGAAATAAATTTTAAAATGTGATAGAATAAGTAATGGAAAAGAGATTAATTATTATAGACTCTAACGCATTGTTACACCGGTCGTTTCACGCACTTCCTCCCCTGGCAAATAGCTTGGGTCAGGAAACTGGAGCTGTATATGGATTTTTGCTGACATTATTTAAAGCCATAAAAGATCTAAACCCAAATTATATTGTTGCTTGTTTTGATACAAAAGCCAAAACATTTAGGCACGAACAATATAAAGAGTATAAAGCTCAGAGGCCCGTTACGCCTTCAGGGATTATTTCCCAAATACCTATTACAAAAGAAGTTCTAGAAAAATTTGGAATTCCAGTTTTTGCCAAAGACGGTTTTGAGGCAGATGACTTGATTGCCACAATTTCAAAGCTGGCCCAAGAACAGGATAAAGATTTGGAAATTTTTATTTTAACCGGAGACCTTGATAATCTGCAGTTAGTAAACAAAAAAGTAAAAGTTTATACGCTGGGTAGGGGTATCAAAGATACGGTTATTTATGATATAAATAAAGTAGAGGAAAGGTTTGGCGTAAAACCAGAGCAAATGATTGAGTTTAAGGCTTTGACAGGAGATCCCTCAGATAATATTCCTGGTGTCGAAGGAATTGGCAAAAAAACAGCGGCAGAAATAATTCAGAAATATGGTACAGTAAAAAAACTTTATGACGAGCTTTCCACAGACACCGCGGTCTTAAAACCAAAAGTGAAAGAAGCCTTAAAACAAAACAAAGAAACCGCAATGATGTCGTTAGATTTAGTTAAAATGAAAAATAACGTTGATATAGATTTTAAAATACAAAATTGTGAATTTGAAAAATATAATAATATAGAAGTTGAAGGCAAATTACGAGAGCTGGAGTTTAATTCTCTAGTCGGGCATTTGCCTAAAAAGGTATCTAAAGACCATGAATAAACTCACTAAAAAAATCACAATTCCTATAGTGCTGGCCAGTTTCTTCTCCATAGCCGTTTTTGTAGCCTTAAATTACAGCAACCTTGGAGTTAGTTTTTATGTTATACTTTTATTTTTGGTAATTTATATTTTTTCTTTTGGATTTTCTATTGGTGAAAATTTTTCTTCACCTGTTAAAAAGTTATTGGAAAAAGCAACAGAACTGAGCAAGGGAAACCTTACAAGCAGGGTTTATTTGGAGACCAAAGACGAACTGTCTGAGCTGGCTGAGGTTATTAACAAAATAGCCGAAGAGCTTGAAGAAAGTCATGTAGATGGTGAAATGATAGAAAAATC
>CAZIJR010000058.1:0-1548 GCA_964539855.1 uncultured Candidatus Saccharibacteria bacterium | reverse complement strand
AGGTCAATGAGTGTTAACCTGGACTGGAAAATAACCCTGTATCCCGGCTTTTTTTGCCTACCTGCCTGCTTGCAGGCAGGCCCAGCCCAACACCTCAATCACTGATTGAGGTGTTAAAACTAGTTGAAAATCCCCCTAAAAGGTGAGAAAATAAATAAAAATTAATAAAAAAGTATGAAAATCAAAGACCTGCCTAAAATGGAAAGGCCTAGAGAAAAGCTGATTGCTAAGGGAACAGAAAACCTGAAAGACAAAGAGCTTTTGGCTATCTTGCTTGGCACGGGCACAGAAGGTAAAAATGTGATAGAAGTAGCAGAGCAGATTTTAGGTAAGTACCCGCTAAAGAATTTTTTAAAGCTGGAATACGAAGATTTGCTAAAAATAAAAGGTATAAACTCAGCCAAAGCCTGCACAATTTTAGCAGGCCAGGAGTTGGTAAAAAGAGCGTTGGAAGTCAGAGACGAAAGCCTGCCTAAAATAGATTCTGTTGAAGATGTTTTGGCCCAGGCGGTTTATATGCGAGACAAATCAAGAGAGCATTTAATGGCTCTCTATCTAAATGCGCGCAATGAACTACTGTATAAAAAGCCTATGTTTATTGGCACATTAAACGCAAGCTTAATTCATCCCAGAGAAATTTTTCAGGAAGCTTTAAAGCAAAATGCCTGCTCAGTAATTTTGGCGCACAACCACCCTTCGGGGGATAACGAGCCTTCTGAAGATGACATTACAGTCACCAATCGCCTCATAGAAGCCGGCAAGCTGATGGGTATAGATGTTCTAGACCACATAATAATAGCCAAGGGTAAAAGCCCCTACAGCTTCAAAGAAAACAAATTAATTTAAAAAGTCTTGACACGGACGTATGATGTACGCTATAATGTACATATAAACTATGAACACAAAAACAACCTTGCCTATTTCCAAGGCAAGAAAAGAAATATTTAAAATAGCAGAAGAAATCCAAAAGCCCGGAGTTATTTACACTCTTACTGAAAAGGGTATACCTAAGGCAGTTATGATGTCTGCAGAAGAGTTTGACTCTTTGCTTGAGAATTTGGAGATTTTAAGCAATCCTAAAATTATGGCAAATATAAAAGAAGCCGAGGAGGAATTAAAGAGGGGTGAATATGTAACTCTGGATGAACTGATGGAAGAATATGGATATACGGACGCAGATTTGCAGCCGAGTGTGCTCAGGGAAAAACCCAAAAAACCATATGGTGCTAAAAATAAAGCAAAGAAAGGCAGAAAAACGGTAAAAAAAGATGCAAAATAAATATACAGTTCGCATTCCTCACAGGCCGCGCAAATCTTATGCTAAAATTCCCCAGCCGTGGCACAAACGTATTGCCATCGCATTAAAAATTTTAGAGATAGATCCATTTATTGGAATTACGATGACAGGCGATATGGCTGATAAAAGAAAAGTTGTAATTTGGCCTTATCGCATAATCTACCGAATAAGGCAAAAGCAAAAAGTTATTGAAATTCTTGAAATCGAGCACCGCCAAAACACGTCCTATAGATAACTACTAGGTAATTATG
>CAZIJR010000057.1:0-1610 GCA_964539855.1 uncultured Candidatus Saccharibacteria bacterium | reverse complement strand
AAGCTAAGCCCGAGAAAAAGTGATTGACATCTTCTGATAAAAAAGTATAATAAAATAAAATCTAAAGGTCGCGAAGAATTACGATTAATGATAAATAACTTAGGAAATCATGGCAGCAGATAATGACAAAGATTTTCTTGAGTACATTGTCAAGGAATTAGTTGACCATCCTGAAGACGTCAAAGTTGAAAGAAAAGTTGACGAAATGGGAGTATTGCTTTCTTTGAAAGTAAACCCAGAGGATATGGGCCAAATTATTGGCCGAGAAGGATCAACAGCCAAGGCAATCAGGAATTTGGTCCGAATTGTTGGGCTAAAGAACCACGCCAGAGTCAACCTCAAAATTGAGGAACCAGAAGGCGGACGTGCTCCAAGAGCAGAGAGGAAACCTTCCTCAGACGATATAGATAACATTTCTCTGTAATTTTAACGGGTGAATTACTCGTTTACAGAAAGCAAAAACCGTGCTATGATTAGCACGGTTTTTGTATGATTAAATTTGATATAATTACAATTTTTCCGGAAATATTTAAGTCCTATTTGGGCGAGAGTTTGATTGCACGGGCGCAGGTAAAAAAGTTTATCAAAATAAATTTGCATGATCTACGAAAATGGACAAAAGACCGTCACAGAACAGTGGATGATAGGCCGTTTGGTGGGGGGCTGGGAATGGTTTTAAAAGTGGAGCCTATCTTCAAAGCCGTAAAACAAATAAAAAAAAATAATAACAAAGCGAAAATAATTTTATTTACACCAAGGGGTCAAAAATTTAATCAAAAATTAGCTTTTAAATTATCAAAATTCAATCAAATAATTTTTATTTGCGGAAGGTATGAAGGAGTAGATGAAAGAGTGGCTCAAAAAGTTGCTGATATGGAAATTTCAATTGGAGATTATGATTTGATGGGAGGGGAATTGCCTGCAATGGTGGCCGTAGAAACAATTTCCAGGTTAATCCCCGGAGTTTTGGGAAAACCTGCCCTACTAAAAGAAAGAGTTTCAAAGAGCGGAGGATTTTTGGAGTATGCCCAGTATACTCGCCCAGAAGTTTTTGAACCGATAAAAGGCAAAAAATGGCGCGTGCCAAAGGTTTTGATTGGGGGTGACCACAAAAAAATAGAAGAGTGGAAAAAGGCGCATGGCAAAGTCATTGAATAACCCAGAAATTTGTGTTATTATTTTGAATACGGGCGCGTGGCTGAGCAGCAAAGGCATCAGACTGTAAATCTGACGGGTTTACCCTTCGGGGGTGCAAGTCCCTCCGCGCCCACATTTAAAAGGCCGATGTAGCTCAGTGGTAGAGCACTCCCATGGTAAGGGAAAGGTCGCCAGTTCAATCCTGGCCATCGGCTCAGAAAATATAAACAGCGGCATCGCCGCAATTGAAACAAGTGTATACGATATATCATGTTCCAATTGCGGCATGAATTTATTCGCTCCGCTACATAAATTCACATGGCAACAAAAAAAGCATTAACAAAAATACAGTGCACTGTTTGTAAAACAACTAATTATTTTACAAATAAAACCAAGGCAGTAGCTGAGAAAAAACTTGAGATGAAGAAGTTTTGTTCAAAGTGTCGTAAGCATACCCCTCACAAAGAAGGTCG
>CAZIJR010000056.1:0-1646 GCA_964539855.1 uncultured Candidatus Saccharibacteria bacterium | reverse complement strand
CTTGGGCATATAAAATTGTTGAAAATGTTTCGTGGGTTTGGCTGGCGGTCTGTTATATATTTTTGGGAGTTATAACAAGATATTTAAATCGCAGGCTACGCACAAAGTTTTTAGACTACTGATTTTTTTCGCTCGCCAAATAGTTTTTTCTGCGGGGAGAGCCTCTCTACGGGGCACCCTCTCCTCGAAAAAATCTATTTGGCTCACTTTATTTATTTAAATAAAAAAAATCTCCCTGGGGCCGAAGCTCCGGGGAGTGGTATAAGTTTGCCCGTGTGGGCCTGGTGTGCTACTCGCTAGCCGCCGTGACAACCTCGTGCTGTTTCAGCGGTATGTCTTTGAAGATCAGATTCGATTGGTCTAACATGCCATAGTGGAGGGAGATAGTCCCTTTGTAGGATTCGAGGAGAAGGGTTCTGGCGTTTTTTGCTGCTTCCTGGAGATCGGCAATAGCCTGGTCTTCAGTGTTTTTCGCGCGTTTGCAGTCCTCGTGGTTAATGAGGACAAGTCGGTACGTGGCCCCGGGATTTTCTTCGAGCAGAAAGCGAATTTCATCCAAGATGGAGTTGAAACTGCTTTCAAATTCATCGGGACGGGCCAGTACACTGGCACCGCCGAGGACCGTCAGAATGACGAAGGTTCCAGGTTGAAGGCCAAGGTGGTCTTCAATAAACAACCTGTGACAGTTCCAGAACCTTTGATCAGGACACATCACGACAAAAATAATCTCTTTGTTCACCATGACGCATCTCCATTGTGAAGGATCCATTTTGCACGCTCCTTTGGCGCAAACATAAATATATTAACACACATTAACTTAAATTTCAAGAAAAAAGCCCCTTGGGTATGGGGCTGGGCCGAAGGGCCTTGTTAAGGTTTGGGGTTAGAACAGAATTTCACTCTTTCTTTTTTTTGCGATATGTTTCAGGATGGCGCCACCAGTCTACCGCAAAAATGAAGGCGATTACCCCAAAAGCCACAGTAAATGCAACAATTGGGATATTTCCTTCTTTGCCGGCGTCCTTGAACATTAAGAAGATAAACAATACCCCGACGCCGAATAAAAAAATGAGCGGCTTCATGTGGGCTCCTTTGTCAAGGGGGAAGTAGTGTTCCGTCTGACGTTATATTACCACTAAATTTTAATTATGCAAGTTTCAATAATAAATATTTTTAGGTATAATATACAAATATGATCATGAGTGAAGAAAACAAAAATAAAAAAGCCTGGGTAGTTGCTGTGGATATGGGCTATGGGCACCAAAGAACAGCATATCCTTTAAAAGATATAGCTTATTTGGGAAGAGTTATTAGCTCAAACAGCTATGTAGGTATTCCTGTAAAAGATAGGAATACCTGGCAGAGTGACAGATATTGGTATGAGTTTATTTCAAGGTTTAAAAAAATCCCTTTTCTGGGGAATTTTGTATTTTCTATTATGGACAGATTTCAGAAAATTTTGACTTATTACCCAAAAAGAGATTTGTCAAAGCCGACCTTAATGTTAAAAAATAATTACCGTTCTATTAAAAAGGGGTGGGGGGCGGACTTGATTAATCGTTTGGAAAAAAACCCCTTGCCTATTGTTTCTACATTTTTTACGCCAGCCTTTGTAGCAGAAGAAAATAAATATTCAAATGAAATTT
>CAZIJR010000055.1:0-1732 GCA_964539855.1 uncultured Candidatus Saccharibacteria bacterium | reverse complement strand
TGCGGAAAGTTAATTTCACGTCAGACTATTGATCAAATTGTTGAGCAGGTTCTTAGGTTGCCCAAAAAAGCTGAAATTACAGTTTTGGGGCCTGTTATAAAAAGCAAAAAGGGGGAGCACAAAGCTGTTTTAGAAGAAATTCAAAGAAGTGGTTTTGTGAGGATTAGGATTGACGGAGTGGTTTATCCTATTGAAGAAGCTGTAGAAAAACAGCTGGACAAGCAAAAAAAGCATAACATTGAAGTTGTTGTTGACAGATTGGTTTTGGGAAAGGGCTTAGAACGCTCCAGGCTTGTTGATTCTTTAGAAACAGCATTAAGATTGGGAAAGGGAATTGTGATTATAAATACCAATAAGGAAGACATGACTTTTTCTGAGCATTTTGCTTGCGAAGCTTGTGCCCGCCTCGACTCGCAGTCGCAAGCCGACGCGAGGCGGGGTATTTCTATGCCCGAATTAGAACCTAGATTGTTTTCTTTTAATAATCCTTATGGAGCTTGTCCTGAATGTACGGGCTTGGGAGAAAAATTGGAAGTTGATCCGGAATTAGTTATTCCAAATAAGCGTTTAACTTTATCTGAAGGAGCTATTTGGCCTTGGAGCCGTGCCTCGCACAAAGTTGGAAGGCAGGGATATTTTTATCAAAAACTTTATGAATTGGCTGGGAAATATAAGTTTTCTTTAGATGAGGAAATAAAAGATTTACCACAAAAATTTATAGATATTATTTTATATGGTGAGCCTGGGTTTGAAGGGGTGATAACTAATTTGGAAAGGAGATATCACGAAACAGACTCTGACTGGACACGAGCAGAAATTGAGCAGTATATGGTGGTTAAAATTTGTCCAAAATGCAAAGGCAAAAGACTAAAGCCAGAAGTTTTGGCCGTAACCGTGGGAGATTTATCTATAGATGAAATTGTGGAATTACCGGTTGAAAAAGTGAAAGATTTTTTTATAAAATTAGGTCCAAAATTAAAAGCAGACGAACTCAAAATTTCCTTACCTATTTTAAAGGAGATAATTGATCGTTCGCAATTTTTGACAGATGTTGGTCTTGCTTATTTGACCTTTAGTAGAAAAGCAGGAACCTTGGCAGGAGGAGAGGAGCAAAGAATAAGGCTGGCTACTCAAATAGGATCAAAACTTTCTGGAGTTTTGTATATTTTAGATGAGCCTTCTATCGGCCTGCATGCCAGAGACCAGCACAGATTAATAGACACTTTAAAAAGATTAAGGGATTTGGGAAATACCGTTATTGTGGTAGAGCATGATCCTCAAACAATGGCCGCTTCTGATTGGATTGTAGACGTGGGCCCTGGGGCAGGAAAGCATGGTGGGAAAATTGTTTTTGAAGGCCCATATAGTAAATTATTAAAATCACATACTTTAACGGGAGAATATTTATCGGGCAGGAAAAAAATTTCTGTTTTGCCTGAAAAGAGGGCGAGTCTCTCTCAAAAAGCAAAAGAGCAAAAATTTTTAACCATTAAGGGGGCTCAGGAACATAATTTAAAAAATATAGATGTTACAATTCCCTTGGGTAAGTTTGTTTGCATTACAGGGGTTTCTGGATCTGGGAAATCTTCACTGGTAAATGATATTTTAGCCAGGGCATTGTTAAGAAAATTTTACAGGGCAAAAGACGAGCCTGGTCTACATAAAGAAATTATTGGCATAGAAAATTTAAATAAAGTTGTTTTGGTGGACCAGTCGCCCATAGGCAGAACCC
>CAZIJR010000054.1:0-1903 GCA_964539855.1 uncultured Candidatus Saccharibacteria bacterium | reverse complement strand
CTCTCTATTTGGGTTTTTTAGCGCCAAAGAATTCCCATCACTCAAGGTTATATCCATTAAAATGTCAGAGCCAGTCAATTCACGAGAAATTAAGAAATATCCTTTTGCCCGAATTATTTTGCCCTCAAAATTAGTAGAGGGCACAAAACTGCTCCACGTGTCAGCAGTCTTGGTTTTCCTTTGCAAATACCAGCCAGTCAGGTCAACATCTTGCTCATTTGGGTTATATAATCTCACAAATCTTTCACCAATCGGGTTTACTCTAACTTCAAAAATCAAAATTTCGGGATATATTTTTTTATTATCTTTGTCTTTATCTTGATCTTCCTGGTCTTCCTGCTCGTCTTCTTCATCTTTTTTGGCTTCTACCACCAATTCGTTTACTTGTTGCTGTATAATATCCAGCTTTTCAGCAATATCATCCAGCTGGTCCTCCACCGAAACCTGTAAAACAGGTATTTTTACAGCCATATCGGAGGGCTCACTATCCTCTAAAACGGGGCTCTCCTCATTTAAAACAGCCTCCTCTTCCTCAAAAATAGGCGCATTTATTAAAGATGCGCCCCAAAGCATTGTATTCCCTGTAATTTCTGGCGCCTGGCAAAAATCTGCCAACAAAAAAGCAACTAAAAAAGCTATTACAACAATAGCCATAAAAACAAAAATCCACCTCTTAACCGAAAATTTACGCATATAATTACGACTTTTTACGTGGGCTGATTTTTGGTCAGACGTTTTCTTATTCTTTCTATAATATCTCCTATCCTCACTTCTGTTTTTACAACATAGTCCACATTTCCGTCGCCCATTTCCATTACTTCAGAAATCCGTTCCTCGTCATTGGCGTTAGTTAGATATATAATTGGCACAGTAATTCCATCTTTTTTTAACTTTTTGGCCATTTGAATGCCATTCATTTTGGGCATCATAATATCCATCAAAATCAAATCAGGGTGCTCTTCTTCTTCTTTTTTTAAGCCTTCTTCACCATCTTCAGCTGTAATAGTCTCGAATTCGGTTCCTTGAAAGCTTGTTTTGACAATATCCCTAAACCCCTCGTCATCCTCCACTATTAAAATTTTCTTCTTTTGTTCATCCATAATTATCGCCTTTTACTTATAATTTTATCTTCTTTTATTCTACTCCCCTCCTATAGGTAATTCAACATAAAACGTGCTTCCTTTGCCTTCCCCTGCAGACTCGGCCCATGCCTTGCCCTTATGCATTTTTATAATCTGCCCAGATAGATATAGCCCCACCCCACTCCCTTTAGCGGTTTTCTTAGCCTGCTCTGTCCTTTCAAACTGACCCTCAAATATATTTTTTACTTTATTTGCTGGAATCCCTATACCAGTGTCCTTTATTTCTATTAAAACAGTAGACTGTGAGTTTTTAGTAGCGGCCACCGTAACTTCTCCCTTTTCCGTATATTTTATTGCATTATCAATCACATTATATATAGCAGCTTTCAGTTTTTCTGTATCTGCTGAAACCAATATTTTCTCATCAGTCTTTTTTAAAATCAAGTCAATCTTTTTTGCCAAGGCTTTAGAATCAAGCGCATTTTTTATTTCTTCCAGCATAGGCACTAACTCCACACCTGCTTTTAGGTTTACCACTGCTTTACCCATTTTAAACTGTTCCACGTCTAAAAAATTATTTACATCTCTGATTTTATTCTGCACCACATCCTGCATTTTTTCCAAAACATCTTTTGCCTTTTTGGGCATTTTACCGTAAGACTCGCCAATCAGCAAATCAGTATACCCCATCAGCACCGATAATGGGCTCCGTAAATCATGCTGAGTCTGACGCAAAAAGTCATTCTTATACTTATCCAGCTTCTCTAACTCCGCATTCGCCTTTTTCTCCACATCATACGCCCTCTCCAAATCCTTGGCCA
>CAZIJR010000053.1:0-1906 GCA_964539855.1 uncultured Candidatus Saccharibacteria bacterium | reverse complement strand
TTCGGTGCTTATCCCTGTTGCATCCGTAATTAATTTTTTAATTTTTCCTATCATTTTTATACATTAAGCTACTTCTTGTTGATAACACTGTTCACAATAAACAATTTCCGGCCTGTCAGGAGCATAGCTTGTCTCAAATTCATTGGCACAGCCTTCTTTCATGCATTTCCTGTGCCAGAGCTTGAGAGGGTTTCTTTGGCTTAGGCGTTCATAGCGTCTGCAATTGGGGCATAGTCTTGGTAGGGGCAGGTTCATCTTTTGGTAGAATTGGAGCTCTTGCGGGATAATTTTGAAGGCTCTTTTGCATTGGTGGTTGCACTCTCCTTTGTGGCTACATTCTATGACTTTGCCTACTATGTCGTCTTTC
The DNA here is from genome assembly GCA_964539855.1 of uncultured Candidatus Saccharibacteria bacterium. Taxonomy (GTDB): domain Bacteria; phylum Patescibacteriota; class Minisyncoccia; order Minisyncoccales; family Staskawiczbacteraceae; genus XYD1-FULL-39-28. The sequence goes on along the minus strand of CAZIJR010000053.1, from coordinate 1,539 downwards.
ACGTCTTTGATGTGGTCTGGGAGGTCTTGTGAATTTATGTCTATTTTGTAATTCCTTTCTTCTGGGTCTTTCCAGCTGCATCCTTGCTCCATGGCTTGTTCTTTAGTTAGGGGGAAGTACTCTTGAGCTATGGTCTCATTGTAGGCAAAGGGGCTTAGTTCTGTTGGAAAGAATTCTCCATACTTATACACTCTTCCTTTTTTGTCTGTGTAAGGCATGTCCTTCATGTGTTGGATAATTTTTGGGACTAAGGCTTCATACTCTTCTTTTGTGTACTGTTTGTTTAGGATACAATAAAAATTCCCACGTTGCATAAAAGAGCATCCAAAAAGATGATTCGCGCTATTACAATAATCACTATATTCTACAAAAGACACACTATCAACGCAGCAAGAGCTGAACTTTATATTGCTTATATTTCTACCACAAACTAAAGTATCATATATCTTCTCAGCATTGTCGCCAAATTGCGTATAATCATAACAATCTTTATTTGGTTTGACTAAGAGCCACATACAATACCGACAATCCTGAGACCCAAGTGCAATATAACTGTTCTTAACGTTTTTGCTGTTGTTGATATAATCTCCAGAAACGTTAATATTTTGTCTACCGTGGATAAATTTATTAGAATGTTGCAACCATAAATCTTTAGATTTTTTTTTAAGTTTTTCTAGTTCTTTTATGGAACCTAAATTAAATTCTTTAATTTTGGCTTCGTATCCTTCTTTAGTGTAGGCCATATTAAAAATATAATTTTTTTTATTTTTCAAATTTATACATCCCACACAATTGTCACAGCCAATACAATTTTTACAAAACAAAATATTTTGACAATTATCACAATCAATAGAGAATCTGGCATTATAACAATTATTTAAATTCACATTTTTATAACAAAGCTGACACGAATTAATCATGGTATTATCGTAGCACTCCTTAGAATTTTCTATTTCCGAGCCATATGAACAATTTTCGTTGTAGTCAGAATTGAAAAGCAAATAACAATTTTTAAGCTCACTTGCAAAATTATTATATTCGCTATTAATCCAAGTCGTATGCAATCCCATCAGCGAAACATGTGGAACGCTTAAACTTAATTCCTTAATTTGCTCAAAAAATGGCTTTGAAAAATCGTAATCGCGCCCGTAACTTTTTGCATCCCATTTATCTGCCCAATAACAATCTGGGCAATAAACTGGGAATGGTGCACTTTGCGGATACACCGAGATAAGGCTTTGTGCACACATATCACATTTTCTTTTATAGAGTGTCTGATGATTCAAAAAAGAAAGTCTGCGTTGTAATCGGCATTCAGGACACCACATTGGTGCTGGCACCTTCATTTTTTCATAAAATTTAAAATCATCGGGCTCTATTACGAAGTCCTTTTTGCAATTTTGGCATTGGTTGGTTTTTGCTTGCATTATTGTATGACGGTTCCTACAAACGGCTTATTGTTTAAAAAGTCCTCTAAGCGCTCTACTTTTTTCCCATTAATCATTATTACTTTTAGTTTTAGCCTGTCTGCTAGCTTAG
>CAZIJR010000052.1:0-2041 GCA_964539855.1 uncultured Candidatus Saccharibacteria bacterium | reverse complement strand
CAACAAAGCAGGAGAGTTTGAACCATCCACCACCAAAAGAGTGGAGGCGTTTAAAGGTGTGTTAAAAAGTGCTGGTATAAACTTTGTACAGCGTTATCGTTTTGGCGAAGATATTAAGGCGGCTTGTGGCCAATTTATCACTGGGAAATAGGTGGATAAGATAATTGACATGCGGGCTCTTTGGCAGTATGATTATTTGCAGGATTAGACCTTTTCCAATTCTCTTTTTTGCCGCATTCTGCGGTAAAGGGGTGGTGCCATGAAGGCCTTTTTGAATAGAGAAGTCCGTGGGCTTGTTACTCTTTGGGTAGCGGCTGTCGTGGGCTTTGTATTACTGTATTCCTGCCAGCAAAACAGCGAAACGGAATACAAAATCCCGCTCTTTCTTCTGAGATTTCTTTCTATGGCGGGGCCGTTCTTCATCCTTGTTTTTTGGGGGGTGTCGCTTATAAGTCTCAAAAAAATGGAAAAAACATTTAAGGAATGGAAAAAAGGGTGTGATCCTCCTTCTCTTGTAGCTATATCTAATCATAGGCGGAGGAGACACAGAAGGTGAGCATGGGAAAACTAGTACCGCTAGCTAAGGCTAGTGGTTTTTTTATACTTTTCCACAGATGAATTTTTTGGAGGTTTATGATATAATTATTAAACGTTTTGCACAAAAAGTGTATTTTGACTTTTGGTTTAATTTTTGTTAGTTTTAGTGGAATGGAAGAAAAATTTATAAAACTGACAAACGCCGCATACAGCTTGCTCGAATTTTTTCCGGAGGCTGATCCGCTGAAAAACAAGGCCAAAGAAAAAGTTTTGTCTATAATGGAAAGCTTAATTTTGGTATCTGAAAGTGATGGATGGCTGTCTTTTAAAGATTATTTTTCAGCAGACAGGGCAAAAAATAAAGTACGGCTAATGGAGGATATTGATGTTGTTTTGGGATATTTTGAGATTGGAAGATCGCAGGGCTGGCTGAATTCTATGAACTGTATTATTGTTTCCGCTGAATATGAAAAGATAAAAAAATATTTAAAACCAGATAGCGAGAGTTTAATTACCAGGCCACAAAGGCCGGAAGCAATTAAGCCTGTGGTGAAGCAAAGCTCGCCTTTACTAAAGATTACTTCGAGGCAAGGCCAAATACTTGAATTTTTGTCTAAAAATAAGCAGGGCCAAGTTATGGATTTCCAAAGGGTCTTGGCAAATGTGACAAAAAGAACAATAAGAAGAGATTTGGATGAATTACTGAAAATGGGTAAAATAGACAGGCAGGGCGAATTTAACAAGGTTTTTTACAAAATCAAAGGATAGGACACGATAATGTCCTATTAAATATTGACTTTTACGACTATTTAGTGTAATATAAGAGCTTATAGTATGGATGAGATAAAAGAACAATTTAGTCAGATTTACGATCAATATATTGAAAAAATATATAGATTTGTTTATTTGAAGGTAGATTCCCAAGATACAGCAGAGGATATTACTTCAAAAGTATTTATGAAAGGGTGGGAGGCGTATCAAAATAAAGCAGGAGCAATAGACAATCCCAGCGCTTTTTTGTATCAAATAGCAAGAAATGCTGTGGTGGATTATTATAGGGAAAGGGGTAGGACAAACACTGTTTCCTCTGAAATTTTGGCAGAAATAGCTGATTCTGGCGATAATGTCCACGATAAAGCTGTTTTAAGTGCAGATATAAGCGCTATAAAGGTATCTATAAAAAAGCTGAAACCAGAGCACCAAGACATTATAATGTGGCACTATTTGGAGGATATGCCCATTGCAGAGATAGCAAAATTAGTAGACAAACCAGCAGGGACAGTAAGAGTAATGCTACATAGAGGACTCAAAGAGCTCAGGGGGCTGATACAAGAGTCATAAATAACTTTAAATTCTATTAATTTATGGCATTAAGAACTCACTTTAAGACAGATATCGTGAAAAGATACGAAAGCGGAGAAAGTTCTTATAAAATAAGCAAGGATGAAGAATGCAGTTATAATACTATTCTTAGAGAGTTAAAAAGAAATAAGATTAATACGTC
>CAZIJR010000051.1:0-2088 GCA_964539855.1 uncultured Candidatus Saccharibacteria bacterium | reverse complement strand
TATAATGTAACCAGCCCCACAACAAGTCTTTCGGCAGAACCGATAACAAGAACTGTTATTGTTACTCCTCCTCCGATACCAGAGTTCCCAAGATATAAAAAACAATGTAGAAACCACGCCTGGAGAAATTTTGGCTCAATGTTTAAAAACCAAGGCGATTGTGTAAGTTTTGTGGCAACCGATGGAAAGAACCCTCCAAACGGAAATTAGTCTATAATAAAAAACAGCTCCATTTTAAGGGGCTGTTTTTTTCTTATATTTTTTTATTTCTTAAAATATTTATTTAGGCAATTTTTAAAATGCTCCAGCTCTTTGTTTCCAACGCGAAAGCCAGAAGCTTGAGCGTGCCCCCCATAAGTTAATAAAAAATCGTGGCATGTTTTCATGGCCTCCACGGAATTTGTTCCTTTTGGGTTTCTTACAGATCCGCATGATTCTGTGTTCATTTTTTTAAATATAAAAGCCGGCTTTTCATATTTCAAAGATATTATTGAAGCAGCTGACCCGGCCAAGGTTAGTTTCCACGAAGGATCACCTTCAAAGATAATAGGTAGCTCGGGATTTTTTGATATTCTTCTTTCAATCTCCTGGACAATATTTTTTACCATCTGTTGTTTATATTTATTTTTATCTAAAAGAGCTTCTGCCATATCTTTGCATTTTAACGGAGAAGAAGATGTTAAAAGGATATAAGATTCATTTTCAAAATCCACTGATTCAGCTGCGTTTAGAGCAGAAATAATTTTCATCAAAGAATTTTCAAAAACATGTCCGTTGCCCAAAATATCTAAAAAAGCCCTTAGTGCTGGGCGAAAAGTATTTTTTAGAGATCTCAATCCTTGCTCTATAATTTCCTGATTTTGTTCTACTTGTGGCACCATATCTGCTATTGTACCCAGAGCTGCTAACTCTAAAAAACTATTTTTTAAATTCTCTGAAATTTTATCACCCAGCAGCTCTAAGCAAAGATTATATGTAATGCCTACATTGGCAAGTCCCTTAAATGGATATCTATCTGATGGTTGTTTTATATCCACAATAATAGACGCATTGGGTATGCCAGCCAAGGTTTCGTGATGATCGACAATAAGAACCTCAAATCCCATTTTATTGGCTATTTCCACTTCTTTGATATTCCCTATCCCAAGGTCTAGTGTAATAAAAAGAGCAGGAGCTTTGTTTTTTAATAGCTCCAATGCGTGGAGATTTATGCCATATCCATTTTTTTCACGATCAGGAAAAAAGGCCGAGTCAACTTCCCCGCCCAAACTTTTTATAGCCTCTTCAAGTATAACGACTGAGGATATACCATCTAAATCCGAGTCACCATACAAAATAATACGCTCTTTATTTAAGACCGCCTTTTTTATCCTTTCTGCTGCTTTTTCTATGTTTTTTATCTTCTGCATGATATAGTGAGCCAAATAGATTTTTTCGAGGAGAGGGTGCCCCGTAGAGAGGCTCTCCCCGCAGAAAAAACTATTCGGCGAGCGCAACAAGTCCAGGAAGTTTATCTCCGGACAGATAAGCTAGCATTGCCCCACCTCCGGTTGAAACATGACTGAACTTATCAATTATACCCTGCTTTTCTAAAAATTCAATAGTCTCTCCTCCCCCAACCACAGAATACGCTCCACTTTCTGCTATTGCCTTGGCAATTGCCAAAGTTCCCTTGGCATATTTTTTTTCTTCAAATTTTCCGAAAGGACCATTCCATACCACAGTTTTAGCTGCCATTATCTTTTCTACAAAAATTTTTATTGATTCTTTATTAATATCCAAAGCTCCTAGATCTCCGACTGGGCCCATAATTTTTTCTGGATGTTTTAGTTGTATATTTTTTTCGTCAATTTCTTTCTTTATTAGTCCTGACACTAAAACTGTATCTGCTATTTGTGAAATATTATCTATAAACTTTGACTTTGTTTCCACTTTTGTTCCGCCCACAATAGAAACCATGGGCTTTTCTGAATTCTGCATAATTTTATCTAGGGCCATAATTTCTTTTTCCAGAAGCATTCCCACACAACCTTCCATAAATCCGATAATTCCTGTTATTGAGGCATGATTTCTATGGCACACAGAAAA
>CAZIJR010000050.1:0-2126 GCA_964539855.1 uncultured Candidatus Saccharibacteria bacterium | reverse complement strand
TCAGCGATTTTAACGCTATATTTTACTTTAGTTTTTTTGTCATTATTTTTCTTTGAACTTTTTGCAGTCCTTTTATAGTGCGACATTTCAGTATTAGATTTTTAGATATTTTAATAATCAGTTTTTTAAACTAAATATATATTAGGCGGTTATAATATTCTTTAATGCTTGTAAACGTCTTCGTCTTTATTTCATATATATTTGTATAATAGCATAATATATTTCATTTTTCTTTTGTATTTAAAATTATTTGTTTACTTTTACCGCCATATATTAATTTAGTTTATTTTTTGTTTCACAAATTTCTATTAAAAATGAAAATTTTAATTAATGGCATTAAAAGAAAAGATTTTGTTATTGATTCAGAAGATGGTTTATGCATGAAACTGGCCATGCTAATAGAAGGGCATTGCACCATAGGAGTGAACGAAGCCATAAAAAAGTATGGTTATACAGAACAACGGTATTATCAACTGTTAAAGGCTTATAAAAAAGGTGGAGCTGCAGCATTGATTGATAAAAAACCTGGTTCTGATAAACAACCGGTTAGGACTAAAGAAGTGCAAAATCAAATTATCCGTCTTCGATTCTTAGATCCGTTTGCTAGTGCCGAGATTATCGCCCAGAAGCTAAAACAGAATGGATATAAGGTGAGTAAGCGTAGTGTAGAAAGAACTATTACAGACTTTGGGCTCCAAAAAAAACACATGTTCTGAACCCTCAAAAAGAGAAAGAAAGGCAAAAGGTCGAGATTTTTAAATCACGGAGGGAGACAACAACAGTAAGAGTTGGCAACGAAGGATCTGAAAGGTTTTTCAGAGAGACACTTTCAAAAAAGATATGCGGAACATTAGTTGGCTTATGGTTTTTGGCTGCTGAACATTTGCGGATAGGAACATGGGATTTGTTAAAGGGTTACACAAGGTGTAATGATTCTGATATCGAACCGCGTATTGCTATGCAAATTGTCAACGAAGCAGCATTATGCAGTAACCGTGTAAGAAAGAAGAGTCATATTACCCATCAGGGATTCGAAGTATTAAATGGCTTGGGGTTTTTAGTAACAGATGAGCAAGTACATAATTTGCTCGATAAACACACTGTGAATGAAGCTCAATCTTTACAGGAGGCTTTATCAGTCATACGTTATAATAGCGGACATTACAAAGGTGGCTTAGTTGCAATAGATCCCCATCGTATTGTATCTACCTCACAAAGGATAATGCCCAAAAAGAAAAAACAACCAGAAGAACCATCAAGAAAAGTGCTTCAAACCTTTTTTTCCTTGGACGCTCACACAGGACAACCGATAGGCTGTAACATAGGTTCGCCGGGCGTTAATACTTCTAAGGCAACATTAGAACTGTTGGAAATGGTAAAAATAATAAACAAGAATGCTTTGATTATTGCTGACAAGGAACACTTTACCGAACAGTTATTTAAAAACATTGAACAGAATAGTGATTTTGAATTCCTTGTTCCTGTAATATCAAGCGAAAGAATACAAAAAATTGAAAGGACACAAACCTATCATCGAAAATGGGCAGGGTACGCAATAGCAGAAAGTGTATTTAGTTTTTCCGGATGCAAAGAAAAATACAGGCTTATCTCTCAGCGAGGAGGAGAGACAACAAATGACTACATATACAAATCATTTTTAACATTATCCGATAAACCTGCAGTAAACTTACTAAGTGAAGTATTCGTAAAAAGGTGGTCTATTGAAGACTTCTTTAACTTTGACGGCGCTATGGGCTTTGATAGAGCTTCAACATTCAATCTGAATATACGGTATGGTAAAATATCTCTGGCTCTATTAGCTCAAGCAGCTACTTATCAGCTAAGACAAAAACTCCCTCAGCCATATAACAGATGGAACTCAACTCATTTAGCTGATGCATTATTCTCAAAAATTGATGGAGACATCAGAGTTAAGAATGACACAATAATTATAACATGCTATAATATGCCTGTTGATCTAAATCTACAAAAACATTATATAGGCTTGCCTGATAAATTACTGTCGGAAGGTATTAACCCAAAGATTCCTTGGCTTTATAATTATAAATTAGATTTTAGGTTTAAATAGGTTTTACTAAAATAAACACCCCCTATAAAATCGCTGA
>CAZIJR010000049.1:0-2186 GCA_964539855.1 uncultured Candidatus Saccharibacteria bacterium | reverse complement strand
CACAGCCCAAGATAGTTTACCCACCAATATCTGAGTCAGTGCCAGAGGAGGCGCCGTTGGCTTTACAGGGATGGGATATAATGGAGGTAAGGCCGGTAGGTGAGGTAGCGATAAATAAAGTGGATTCAAATATAAGCTTTTTTGCAGAAAAAATTCCGCAATTTGGGAAAATTTTAACTGAACTAGGTATTGATATTAAAAATTTAAACGATATTTCAAAAATTACCGGAGCTGATTTATATTTACCAGGATTAACAAGAACAGCTTTAAACCCAACAGAAATTGCGGCAACAAATAAATTTGCTTCAGTGCAAGGAGTACCCTTGGCCGATTTAAGCCCAGAAGCTCGTCAAAAAATTCCAGCAGATATAGTTTTTGCCAGAACTGGCGGAGAATTAATTGATTATAATACAGCTATTTCTGTTGATAAATCAGGAGAAGTGAGACAAAAAATTTCAACTGTTTCTGGGGCGCCTTTAAAATTAGTGATGAAGCCAGGCGAGCCAGCAAGCAATGTGACAGGCTACATAACCTTGAAGATTTTGGCAAAAGCCGAAAATAATCAGCCAGAGAATGTTTTTGTAAAATTATTTAGCGCCGCAATTAGTTCTGTCATCCCCGCGAACGCGGGGATCCAGAATCTGGATTCCCGTTTGCACGGGAATGACAATAGTGCATTGCTGGTAAATAAATTTACTTATATTGAAACAGAGCCTGGGATTTTTACAGCCAATATAACAGCTCCTATAGCAGAAGGTGAATATGAGCTCTCTACTGTTGCAGTCCCAACAGACGTTTTATTATCGCCAAAAGAAACTAAAATGGCTGTTGTGGTGAACCCAGAAGGTTATGTGTACAGCCAAACGCCCGAAGGTAGATTAAGGATTCAAGGAGCCAGTGTTTTACTTTATTGGTTAAATCCTTCGACAGGCTCGGGGCAGGCCCCAGAATATGAATTATGGCCAGCCGATAAGTTTTTGCAGAAAAATCCTTTAAAAACTGATGAAACCGGAAAATATTCATTCTTAGTGCCAGAAGGATCATACAAACTGAAAGTAGAAACCACTAACTATGAGGCTTTTGAATCAGATGTATTTGAGATGAAACAAGATATAGTTGTTAATTTGGATATAGGGCTTAAAAAGAAGACAGGAATTTGGGGCTGGTTAAATTGGCAGAACGCCGTAATTACGCTGTTACTTATAGTTGTGGGATTGTTGACGGCTTTAGTTATAATTTTTGTCAAAAAAGGTCGAGATAAAATTTAAATAATCATAAAAAGAATTATGATAGAAATTTCATTAAAAAAAACAATATTGGTAATCTTTGCTATTTTGTTTTTTATCTCTGTGGGGTTTAATGTTTGGCTGGGCTATCAGCTTTCGCTTGCGGTAAATGCTTACGAGAGGCAACAGATAGATACAAAAACCGTGGAGTTTACCAAGCTGTTTATTGAAGATGTCTTGATGGCAAACACAGAGATTAGTTTTGACACGCGTTTAGTTTTGGAGACTTCGGTAAGGAGCCTAAATGACCAGCAGATTTTTGACCAGTGGAAGAGATTTACTGATGCCACCACAAAAGAAGATGCGTCAAACCAAGCAAAATTTTTATTGAGGTTACTGGTTAAAAAAATCGGGAATTAGCCCTGCAGTTTTTAGTTTTCGTATGTAGAATAAAAACTAAAAACTGCAGGGCTGGAGGATAGGCCCTTGAAATGGGCTGATTTTTTTTGTATAATAAGTGACCTATATTTTGTATTATGGAAGAATTTATAAAAATTCGCGGAGCGCGCGTGCACAATTTAAAAAATGTGAATTTGGATATCCCCAAGAATAAGCTGGTTGTTATAACTGGTTTGTCGGGATCCGGAAAATCTTCTTTGGCTTTTGATACTTTGTATGCAGAAGGCCAGAGAAGATATGTGGAAAGCTTGTCAGCTTACGCTAGGCAGTTTTTGGGCATAATGGATAAGCCAGATGTTGATAAAATAGAAGGAATTTCTCCTGCTATTTCTATAGACCAAAGAAAGGCAATGCACAACCCACGAAGCACGGTAGGAACAATAACAGAAGTGTATGATTATCTTAGGCTGTTATACGCCAGAATAGGCAAGCCTCATTGTCCAAATTGCGGAAAGTTAATTTCACGTCAGACTATTGATCAAATTGTTGAGCAGGTTCTTA
>CAZIJR010000048.1:0-2211 GCA_964539855.1 uncultured Candidatus Saccharibacteria bacterium | reverse complement strand
ACTTTTTTCCCATTAATCATTATTACTTTTAGTTTTAGCCTGTCTGCTAGCTTAGAAGCCCTGGGGTCAAAAGGCATGTTTAAACCCGGGGTCCACTTATCTCCCACAATACACCTAAAACTTTTCCAACCAATTTGCTTTAATGGCCTAGCGTCAGAAAAATCGTTAGGATTCTTGTCATAAACATAATCAACATTTGTCAGATTGATAATTGTGGTAATTTTATAATTTTTTGCCATTAGCACAGATACATAGTCAGTGGACCAACCAGGCTTATATCCTCCTCCTACAACAACCTCTTTTGTGGTTTTAAATTTTTTATTGGGGTCTGTAATAGTTTTAGGATAAGAATAACCTAAAAAAAGCTGTTTTATAACTTCTGCGTTTAATCTTGAGATATTAATGCCCATCCAATCCCTGCCCGATTCCTTTGCCCCAAACTCTAAAAGTGCATTTTGGTAAACTCTGCATATTTTGCCTCCTCCTACTAAAATAAAAAACTGCTTTGTTTTTAAATGTTTTTGTAAAGAACGTTTAAAACTCCTTAAAAAATTTGTATCAATTTCTCCTGGAGCAACTAATGAGCCTCCTAGAGAAATTATTATTGTTTCTTTTGCCATATTATATCTTAGTCTATCTTATTTTAAGGGAAATTTAAAGCCTACTGACCAAATCCCAACACCTCAATCAGCGTCTGAGGTGTTAAAAATACAATAAAAACCTCTAGATCGCCTATATATAGCTTACACTTATTTTATTTCGGCCAGTAGTGTAAAATACGGCTTTTTGCCGAACGGCAAAAAACCGTATAAACTCACAGATATATTACTTAGACGCGCTACTTATGTGTACTTTTTTGCCACGTGGCCAAAAAGCCACTATTCGCGCATATTCATTTTATACGTTATAACAACAAGAGTACGGTTTTTTTACTCAAGTGAAAAAACCGTACTTAAACCAAAAATACAAATCTGATAACAAAATATTTCAAAATTATAATATTATAATCAAAAAAACCCCGGGCAGTGACGAATCACCACTCGGGGGAGGGATAGCCTAGACCATCCTATAAATACAGAAGCGCGTGTTTGCACCTTCGGAACCATGATGAAGCAGGCGTAAGTCATCAAGCCCCATTTTTTTCAGCCGACCTGTAATGCGTGAGTCATTAATTACCGAGACCCAATCGCGTACGCCCAACTGCGCCGCCACTTCCGCCCTTGTGATGGTTGCGTTTTTTCGGGCTTTAAGCATCTCCAGGACCACCCTGTCCTCGTTTTCCCAGCGATAACCGAGAATCTTCTCCCAATCATCATTAGAAAGATTAGGGTTAATCCTAGATTTTGGCGTTGCCCTCGGCTTAGACTTAACTTTTGCAGAAACCTCAACAAGAGGAGGATTTGGAGGGAGAATTGTTATACAAATATAAACCCTCTCTCCAGCCTCCAGCAACTTCTCGTCCTGCAGCCATTTCTCGGCCACATCAGGAAGGCCAGATTGAATTGCCGCGACTCGCTCGTCTTTATTCATGAGCATAACCCTCGTTACCGTTGCGTGTTTCCGATAGGAACTATAAAAACAATATCATATTAAGATAATCTTGTCAATATTGGGATTACGTGGTATCATGCTACTATTATATAAGCCATATATAATAGAGAACATGAAAGTATTTAGCGAGAACAAGAAAGGGTATTTTGATTATAATATCCTGGAAAAATATGAAGCTGGGATGGTCTTATTCGGGCAGGAAGTAAAATCAATAAAAACAGGGCATATAAACCTGAGTGGTTCTTATGTTGCTTTAAGGGGGACTGAACCATTTCTTGTGGGTATAAAAGTGCCTCCGTACCAGCCAAATAACGCAGGAGCTGATTATAATGAAAACAGAGAAAGAAAGCTATTATTAAACAAAAAAGAGATAGATTATTTGATGGGTAAGGCATTTCAGAAGGGATTTTCGCTAATACCCTTGAAAATCTATGAGAAACATGGTAGGATAAAGCTTGAATTCGGGTTAGCTAAGGGAAAAAAGAAATTTGATAAAAAAGAGAAAATAAAAAGGAGAGATATAGACAGAGAAATTAACCGCGAATTATCGGTATAAGTGCCACAAGGGGATGCTTGTTTCGATGACTAGTTCTTTAAAGTAAGGCAAGTTGAGCGATCTTGCGCTCGTAAATATCTGAGAAAAAACATAATTGCTAATTT
>CAZIJR010000047.1:0-2432 GCA_964539855.1 uncultured Candidatus Saccharibacteria bacterium | reverse complement strand
GGTAATCCTGAAAAACTTTCAACTTTTAACTTTTAAACCTCGCCTATATTTATTAAACGGTAAGGACGAGGAAATCGGGGACAAAATTTTTTCCCGAAAGCCCGGCTTTCGGGAAAATTTTATTGTTGTTGATGTTCAGTCTGAATTTGAAGCTGAAGGCTTAAGTAGAGAGGAAAGAAAAGACCTAGGCTTGTCAGAGCTTTCCGAAACTGATATTTTAGTAAAAAAATCTTACGAGCTTCTGGACTTGATTACTTTTTTGACAACAGGGGAGGATGAAACCAGAGCCTGGACCATAAAGAATGGTGATACGGCTCCCATGGCCGGAGCTGCTATTCACAGTGATTTTCACGATAAATTTGTAAAAGCAGAAGTAGTTTTTTGGCAAGATTTATTGGATAATGGGGGATATGCTAAGGCTAGAGAGCTTGGCAAAATCCGCACCGAAGGCAAAGAGTATATTGTCAAAGACGGCGACGTAATAGAATTTAAACACGGATAATGGCTGAGTTTACTATACAAAATATAAAACAAGGTGTTGTACAAGTGGCGAGGGCCATGGGATATGTGATTATAGATACCAGAGAAAATGGGGAATATAATTTGGTTAGAAAATTACACGGAGATAACTATCCCAGGTTTCATATTTATTTAAAAGTAGCGGGCGATAGGTATATATTTAATTTGCACTTAGATCAAAAAAAGCCTGTTTATAAAGGCACCCATGCCCATAATGGAGAATACGAGGGCCCCGCAGTGAAAAACGAAGCCGATAGGATAAAGGAAATTATAAAATAAAGTTATCCACACCCTAGGGGGTTGATTTACTTTTAAATGAAGAGGATAATAACATAATATAAATTTTCACCAAAGGTCGAATTGATCTTTTGAGTTAATTAAAATTAAAATAGCGTAGTTAACGAGGGATAAGGCATCGTCGCAATTTAGGGCATAATGTATAAAATGTATTTAGCCTAAAATTACGACATGATTTTATTCGCCTCGCTCATAAAATCACATGACATATGCAGATTGGCTATCAGTTGTGCAACCTTTTTTGCAGCAATTGATATCTTTTATCGCTAACTTAGTTGTGGCCGTAGTAGTATTTATTATTGGCTACTTAATTTCTGTTGGAATTGGTAGGCTAATAACAGAAATTTTAAAGTCAGTTAAGTTTAATAAATTATTTGAAAAAGAAGGGTGGAGAAAGGCATTGCAACGAGCAAATGTTGACGTAAATCCATCAGAGTTTATTGGAGCAATATTTAAGTGGGTTTTTGTTATTGTGTCTTTGTTGATCGCTGTAGACATTCTTAAACTAACATCGTTTGCAGGATTTTTGACACAGGTATTATTTTACCTGCCAAACGTAATTGTAGCCGTATTAGTATTTGTGGTTGCAATTATTATTTCCGACATTGTTGAAAAAGTAGTTAGGGCAACGGTTGAAAGATTAAAGGTAGGTTCCGGCTATATTGCCGCTTCTATTGTAAAGTGGGCAATTTGGGTATTTACCTTTTTCCTAATTTTAGACCAGCTATTACCATCCAGCCTTTTAGTGAAAACTCTTTATTCTTCAATTGTATATGGAATTGTTGGAGCATTAGCATTGGGTGTTGGGTTAGCCATTGGATTAGGTGGAAAAGACACAGCTGGAAAATTAATTGCTGACATGTACAAAAAGATAGAAGAACGCTAAATTTTAGACATTTGATTTGCCCTGAAAGCAGGGTTAAGTAAAACAAACAAAAAGACGCGTACGTACCGCGCCTTTTTGTTTGTATGGGTATTGACACGGATAAATAAATAGAATAAGATGTATTTACATGGTAAATATTGTAACCACTATCAACAAAAAGAGAAGCGGCTAAGAGCGACTTATTTTCTGGTTGATTGACCGCTTCAAATGATGGCGGTTTTTTATTTATCAAGAACATTGATAATTGAATAATCTTATTAATTTTTTTAAGAAGGGTCTTATAATTAATAAGATGTAGGTAAAAGCATATATACAAGTTACAAGTTCATAAAGATACATAAAATCTGTATCTATTAGAAACTTACGCAAAAAATTCTTCCATTTAGCAAAAAGGATGGAAGAAGGTGAATAATTATTCCTGATAAATTCAAAAGTTGAGTTTATCGGAGGATAGGTTATAAGCGAATGGTGGATGCCTAGGGATATTGATGCGACGAAAGACGTGGCGTGCCTGCGATAAGCATCGGGGAGGTGGCTAGCAACCTTTGATCCGGTGATTTCTGAATGGGAAAACCCAGCATTGTAAAACAATGTTATCTGTAGCAATACAGAAGCGTACCCGGTGAAGTGAAACATCTCAGTAGCCGGAGGAAAAGAGAACGAAGTTTATTCCCTTAGTAGTGGCGAGCGAACAGGGAACAGCCTAAACCAATTTTTATAATTGGGGTTG
>CAZIJR010000046.1:0-2600 GCA_964539855.1 uncultured Candidatus Saccharibacteria bacterium | reverse complement strand
TTGTGGTTACTCCTTTGATTGGGTCTGTGGGTGAGATGCTGGTTAAGGATGGTGCAGTGTTTGGCTCATATGTATAATTTAAGGTTATGGTATCTACCTCTGGAGCATGTAGTCCGTCGGAAGAAGTCATACTAATTTTGTAGTAAAAAGCAGAGCCAGTCCACGCCAAGGTTGCCAAGCTTATTGTGTTTGTGCCAACTGAAAGAGTGTCTGAGCCGTCCAAAACATTTGCCGAGCTGTACCACGTTGAATTATCCTGGCTAAATTGGATTTCTACGGTGGTATTTGGCGGCAGAGAGGTAAGAGAATAATCAAAACTATCAATTGACGTGGCAGTTATGCCGGAAAGAAAATTAGTTGAAGTAAATGATCCCGTGGCTGAATAAGTTAAATAAACATAAAAGGTTTGATTATAAGACAAAATTATTTGGTCTAACTCCGGTGTTACCTGACCGTCTGAAGTAAACAATACTTTGTAATAAAAATAACTGCTTCTCCAGCCGAGTGAAGACAAGTCAATAGTGTGTGTGCCCGCAGTTATCGTATCTAAATTATTGGCGGCGCCCGATGAATCATACCAGATAAACCCGTCTTTGCTGAATTGAATTTTTAAGGCGGAACCGGCAGGAACAGTAGCGGTATAGGCGAAGCTCTTTATCAGTTCAGCGCCTCCGGCAGGAAGCAAGTTTGTTGAAGTAAGAAGCCCGGCCGTTTGGTATATTGCGTCAGGGTCAACAATCCAGTCAATGTCAACTGAATACTGCCCTGGATCAGCTTTTACAGGAAAAGCAAAAACCCCTACCAAAACTGCCAGAAATACCAGTAAATTTAAAATTGTTTTTGCTCCTATTCCTCTTGACATTAGCTTATGGTTTGCTATACTTAATATACAAATGGCTTCGGCCCTCTCCCGCGTAAGCGGGAGTAACTATTTTAAGAGCGCTATCAGCGCTTCTTTTATTTTCAAAAACTCATCCTCTGGCTGGCTGTTTGTTTTTTCGTCATCGGAAACTAATGATATATGAAAATAATATTTCCCAGCTTTATCTGTTCGTGTAAGTGGCAGGACCCATGCCACCTCGTTGTTAAACTTTTTCAGAACAAGTACCGGCCTCATAAACTTTCCTCCACCGCCGTCTTGCTCAAATCCAATATTTTCTCCGATGGACGAAAACCATACCTCGCGTTCATGCAAAAACGGACGAATTTTATCGTTATGAATTTTTACTTTCTGTTCCGTCCATTTTCTATAATCTTTACTCATAATGTTTTTTTCAGAATTATTTTTTTGTAATCAAGCGAAGCAATAAACTTTTCCTTTAAGCCCACACACAGACAATTTTCCAGAATGTTTTTTCTTAGTTTATAGGTGTTGAAATTTGCCATTATTCCTAAATATGAATTTGTGCTTGCCAAAAACTTGCTGTCAGACATAGAGCCAAATTGCTGAATTTTTTTGTAAAAATTGCCTTTTGTCTTGTTTTTTATATAAATCCGGTGTGGTTTTATAAAAGTTCCTAAAAATGAAACGCCCCTTGACGAATGCTGAAGATATACTTTTTTAGGGTGCAGTTCCAAAAAAAGATTATCCTTTAAATAGCTCTTAATCACCTGCATAATTAATTTTAAACATTCTTTATTTTTATGGACAATTACAATATCGTCCACATACCGTCCATAATATTTACAACCCAGTTTTCGTTTAATAAAATGGTCAAATTCATTAAGATAAATATTGCCAAATAGTT
Source organism: uncultured Candidatus Saccharibacteria bacterium (assembly GCA_964539855.1). Classification (GTDB taxonomy): domain Bacteria; phylum Patescibacteriota; class Minisyncoccia; order Minisyncoccales; family Staskawiczbacteraceae; genus XYD1-FULL-39-28. Next base: position 852 of record CAZIJR010000046.1, on the reverse strand, counting down.
GCGACGTTAGGTTGCCTATGGGAAGCCCCTTGTTCTCGCTTGCAAAAAACAAACTCTTGGATTTTGGCAATCCTACCCAATTTTCTCTTCTTCCTTTTATTATACAGTTTTTAGTCGGTTCGTGAAATATAATTTTGTGGATAAGCGGAAGGATAAAATCAATGATTAGATTGCTTCGCTCCGCTCGCAATGATAATTTAATTTTCCCGTATAAAATATTTTTGTCTATTCCCATAAAATATCCTTTTATATCCAGCTTTAAAATGTAACAATTTTGTTTATTATTTTCAGAGCAGGAACGGATAAAATGATTTAATCTTTTTATGCCGTATGAAGTCCCCTTTCCCGTCCGACAGCTGTATGAATCGTTTATGAAATACTTTTCAAAAATAGGATTGATATAATTGTATACAAGATGGTGGACAACCCTATCCCTAAAATCTGCGGCAAAAACTTCTCTTTTCACAGAATTAAAAGATATAAAACAAATACTCGGGCCAATCTCATATTTTTTGGTTATCAAATCTTCATAAAGTTTAAAAAGTTTCGTTTCATAATCAATTTCAAAAACCAAAGCATTTATTGTGTTTCTTTTATTTTTTCTGGCACCATAATATGCCCAGAATAGATCGTATAAAAGCTGTTTTTGAAAAAGTTTATCCATAAAAGAAAGGGGCAAAAGCCAGTTCTTGAGGCAACGGACAGAAAGTCCGTTTGCCTTGTTGTTCGTGTTGCGGTTGACCGTGGTGCCAGAATTCAGTTTCCGGTTCCATGCATTGCTGCTAGACTGCAGCGAAGACCAGAAGTTGGCGTTGCTGAAAAGATTGTTAAACGACCCATTAGTGTTACGGT
>CAZIJR010000045.1:0-2635 GCA_964539855.1 uncultured Candidatus Saccharibacteria bacterium | reverse complement strand
TCTTCTAAATAATAGTATGATAATAGCTTTGGTTTCAAGTGTAAAACTTCCTGGGATGCGATTTGGTAAATTAAGAGTTGTTCTTTATCAGGCTTTTCTTTTGAGGCGCCTGTTTTGTAATCTATAATTTGCACCTGACCATCTCCCAGGTCATCAATTCTATCTATTTTGCCCACGATTGTATTCCCGCGTATTTTTATATTAAATGGAAGCTCTATCGCAGGGCCTTCTTTTGTTTTTAAAATTACAGGTTTGTTTTTTTGGTATCCTTTGTAAAATTCCTTAAGGGCGGCTCGTCCCGACTTGCGATATTTTTCTTTATTTTCCTTGCTTTCATACCATTCGTCAACCCAATTTTTCTCATAAAACCTTAATAGCTCGTTAAATAATTTATCATCCTTTTTTGTTTTTATATTTTTTTCAGCAACAAGCTGAAAGAAATCGCGCAAGGTGTTGTGCATTGAGTGCCCAAAGGAAAACGCTGCCTTTCCGTGGACAGGGACCTTCAAAATAAAAGCAAACTTATATTGCAGAGGACACTTTTCAAAAGCAGCTAGCTGGGAAAAAGAAAAGTGATCGGGCAAGTATTCTGCTTTTACCTTTTCTAAAGAGGAAAGTTTTATTTTTTCAGCCATAACTCCGCTTTTTTTATCGCCTACTTTTGCCTCGTCTGCTTTATATCCCATTTCAGATAAAAATCTGGATAGTTTTTTTGCTCTTTGGCCACCATAGTTCTCAGCTGAGGTAAAATAAAGCTCTTTTTTTGCCCTAGTCATAGCCACATAACACAGCCGTCTTTCTTCTTGTAAATGAACATCGCCCTTGGGTTTTATATCTTTTATAAGCGCGTCAGGCAAGGAAATGGGGTCTTTTCTTTGGTCTGTAGGAAACCTGCGGTCAACCATTCCAACCAAAAACACATATTTAAATTCCAAGCCCTTGGCTCCGTGGATTGTCATAACTTTTAGCATATCTGGCCCTTTTTCAGGATCAAATTCCAGCTTCCCTTCCTCGCCTGACTCCAGCTCCAGATTCATTTCTTCCATAAAGTTTTTTAGAGTCGGTTCAATTGTCGATTCCTCAAATTTTTTTATTTTTTTAAGAAATTGGTTTACTAAATCAATTTTTTCTTGGTCGTCCTTTATGTATTTTAAATATTCAAAATCCTCTAAAAATTCTAGCAGCAGCTCTGAAACTCCTTTTATCTTGGCGTCATTGGAATGTTTTTCAATAAGGGACAAAATAAAAGACACTTTTTCTTTTGTATTTTTGGAAATTGACGGTATAAAGACCAGTTCCTGCATTGCTTCAAAAAGCGATTTCGTTTTTTTGTAGCTGTATTGGGTTATGTTTGCAATGTCGGCCGAGGTAATTTCTAAAAAAGGCAGATTCAAGATTCTATAGGCTGCGGTGCTTTCGTGGTAATTATCCAAAAGCTTAAAATAAGAAATAATATCTAAAATTATTGGCTTTGAATATAATCCCCGCGAAGCCAAAAACTGGTACGGTATGCCCGCCCTTTCCAGTGCTTTTGTGTATGGTATTGCAGTATCGTTTGCTCGGATTAAAATAGCAAAATCATTGAATTCTGCTGAATCGTCGCGTTTTTTGATTTCCAATATTTTTTTTAAGGTCTCCCCCACTTCCTGGTCAAGATTTCTGGCATGAATGTGCTCCACAATCCCCTTCTCTTTTGTATTAGCTGTCAGTTTTTTATTTATTTTATTAATAAATTCCAGTCTGTCGGGGTTATTTTGTTTTATAAAATTATACGACTGATCTAAAATATTTTGGCATGACCTATAATTTGTTATCAGTGAAACTTGCTTTGCTTTTGGAAAATCTTTTAAAAAATTTAAAATGTTTGAAAATGAAGCACCTCGCCATCTGTAAATGGCTTGGTCGTCATCAGCGCACACAGTCAAATTATTGACGGGTTCGGCCAAAAGTTTTATTAATTTATATTGGGACCAGTTTGTGTCCTGGAATTCATCAACCAAAATATATTTAAATTTTTCACGGTATTTTTTTAAAATAAGAGGACGCTTTTTGAAAAGCTTTAAGCAATAGTTTATCAGGTCGCCAAAATCCAAACAGCTATTTTTTAGTAAAATTTGCTGGTATGTATGATAAGCATTTGCAACCTCTTTAATGCGTTCTGTTTCTTGATTCTCGGGGCTATCATCCCGCGTTTTTAGCTTATCAACGTATTCTAAATAATTTTCTGGATAAATTTCCTGGTCTTTACAGTGGGAAAAATGAGAAATTAAGGCCTGAATAAATTTTGTAGGATTTCCCAAAGATTTATAATAATTTAGATTAAATTTATCTAAATTCTGTCTGGCTAAAAGCCAGCCCGATGTGTTGTCTAAAATCCTAAAATCTGGCGAAAGGCCGATATCCAGCGCGTTTTCCCTCAGGACTTTTTCAGCAAAGGAATGGAATGTTGAAATCCACAGATCAACATATCCAAAATCTAATAATCTGTCTACTCTTTCCTCCATTTCAAATGCCGCTTTTTCTGTAAAAGTTACAGCCAAAATTTCTTCCGGTTTTGCCAGTTCTTTTTCAATTAGATTCACAATTCTCTGGGTAATAACAGTTGTTTTTCCTGTTCCCGCTCCTGCCACAATCA
>CAZIJR010000044.1:0-2690 GCA_964539855.1 uncultured Candidatus Saccharibacteria bacterium | reverse complement strand
GAGGTATTTTTGTTAGTAATAATATTGGGGTTGAGTGTTTGGGTTTATAAACTTTATCAGGATAAAAAAGAAAATGAAAATGAGGTGGCGGGGTTGAGTAAAGAAAAAGATGAGGCCGAGAGTTTTGCAGGCGGGCTGGAAGAATATAATAAAAAAGTGCAGGAGAAGAAGGAGCAGGCCAAAGCAAAAATTTTGGAAATTTTTAAAAATAAAGATAAAATTAGTAACAAAGACGTGGTCAGCTTACTCTGCATCTCAACTGCCACAGCTGTAAGATATTTAGATGAGCTGGAAAAAGAGGGTAAAGTCAAGCAAGTGGGGAAGGCCGGAAAATACGTTTTTTACTCAAGAGTTTAACACCTCAATCAGCGATTGAGGTGTTGGCGCAGGTTGCCCTAGGGCAACCTGAAGTGTTATAATGGGAATATGAAGGAGAAAGATTTTTATACAACCAAGGAATTGGTAAAAATTCTTGGGATAAGCAAGCAGTCAGTTTTAAAACGTATAGGCAGGGGCAATATCCAGGCAGTAAAAACCGGTCGGGATTACATAATTTTTAGGAAGGACCTTGATCTAAGTAAACTAAAATCTGATATCAAAACTGCCTAGGTTGCCCTAGGGCAACCTGACAGACAAAATATTATAAAAATTAAGAGAGGAGAATAAAATTATGGGAGAGAATTTTAAATTACCAGAGGATCAACCGAAAGAAAACCAAACTGAGAATCAATCAAAAGAAGTTGAGCAGGGAATGGAGGGCATTTTAGATGTTTTGGAACTTGCGTTTGAAAAAAAAGCCAGGGTAAAGGTAATTGCTTTAGAACCAAGCGGAGAGCTACGGACAGGAATTGTTTTTATTGAGGGATTTGAGGACGGTATTTTATATGTGTCTTCATCCAAGGATTCTGTGGTGATGGGTATCCCAATTGGAAACGTTGAAAGAGCAGAAGTTATAGAAGAAAAGGAACAAGGATAAACTAAATAAATTAAAGGTAATTTAAAAATCGCCAGGTGGGGGATTTTTTGGTATAATTAATTAATATGGATTTTATATCATTGTTTTTTTACGGATTTTTGGGAGGGATTTTTTTAACCTGGATTTTTGAACTGGTTATTAAATCAAATAAAAAACTACATCATAGGTATTATAAACAACACGAGACTATTTTTGGATATCATGTGCATCATAGTGTGTATGGCTTGATACTCCTTTTTATAAGTATGGTTTATGGCTTGAACGGCCAAATAGAATCATCCATATTTACTGTTGGAATGGGTGTGGGGATTATTTTAGAACATACTGTGTCAGAGCGTAGGTTTATTTTTGTAAATAAGTGGAAAAAACGTTAGCATTGACAAGAAGCCTGCCATCGGCTATTATGTAAATAGATGGCCTGAGGGCCATTTTAAAAACCCTGCCATCCGGCAGGTAGGCAATAAAATATGACGATTACACAAAAAGTAAACATGTTTTTCAAGGAAGTTTGGGTGGAAATGAGAAGAGTAAGCTGGCTTACCAGACAAGAGATTTTGAGATACACAGGTATTGTGTTGGCAGTTACTGTTGCGGTAGCTGTATTTCTGGGCGGACTTGATTATATTTTTACGGAAATAATTAGAAGATTTTTAATATAAAAGTATGGCAAAGCAGCAAATAGAGCAAGATCGTAATTGGTATGTGATACACACATATTCAGGGTACGAAGATGCAGTTGCAAAAAATTTGAAACAAAGGATAGAGTCTTTGGCTATGGAAGACAAGATTTTTAATGTGATTGTTCCTAAAGAAAAAAAGATAAAAATAAAAAACGGAAAAAGGAAAACAGTGGAAGAAAAGATTTATCCAGGGTATGTGCTTGTGGAAATGGTGGTTACTGATGCTTCCTGGTATGTGGTTAGGAATACACCTAGAGTAACAGGATTTTTGGGAGCAGGTACCACGCCTATTCCAGTTTCAAAACATGATATGGATGACCTTATGAAAAGAATGGAGGTATCTGAACCAGAGTTTACAATTGATTTTGAGGTGGGTGCTGCAGTTAAAGTTATAGATGGACCATTTAAAGGGTTTGAAGGAAAGGTTTCTGAAATTGATAAAGAAAGAGGTAAAATAAAAGTTTTGGTTAATATGTTTGGCAGGGATACTCCTGTAGAACTGGATTCATTACAAATTAAAAAAGTAGAATAATTAATAGCAAGGACTCGAGCGCAATTTTAGGCGGTAAGTATAAATTTTAATGCCTAAAATTACGAAGTGAATTCGCTCGCCTCGCTCGCAAATTCATGGCAAAAGAAATAAAAGCTGTTGTAAAAATACAAATTCAAGCTGGTAAGGCAACTCCAGCCCCTCCAATAGGGCCAGCTTTGGCCCAGCACGGGTTGAACATTGCTGAATTCTGCCAAAAGTTTAATGCTGCAACGCAGCAAATGGCTGGCTACAAAATTCCAGCTGAAGTTACCATATATAAAGATAGGTCCTATGACTTTAAGCTGAAGACTCCTTTGGCAGCAGAATTACTGAAAAAGGCAGCCGGAGTGGAAAAGGGAAGTGGCGTGCCAAATAAAACAAAAGTTGGTAAAGTGACCAAAGCTCAGCTAAAAGAAATAGCTGAAAAGAAAATGCCAGACTTAAATACCACAGACATAGAACAAGCAATGAAAGTAATAGCAGGCACCGCCAAAAATATGGG
>CAZIJR010000043.1:0-2763 GCA_964539855.1 uncultured Candidatus Saccharibacteria bacterium | reverse complement strand
TGATAACTATGCCAAACAAGTTGAAAAACAATTAAAGGATAATAATATTCGCGTTGAAATAAAAAGTGCTGACGAAACCCTGGGTAAAAAAATTAGGGAATCTGAAATGCAAAAAATCCCATATCTTTTAATCGTGGGCGACAAGGAAATTTCTGCTAATGCTGTTTCTGTAAGAGAGCGCGGCAAAGGTGATGCGGGACAAATGCCTTTAGATAATTTTGTTGCAAAAATTAAGCAAGAAATCATTAATAAAAAATAGTGAACGAACTTTCGCCCCTAACAAAAAAATTGATCTCCAAATATACGCTTGCCCAAGAGCAGGAGTCTTTAAAATCCGGATCTGTTACCATACATGTCGACGAGGTTGCCTTGAGAGTGGCTGCTTTTTATGAGCAAATAAGAACAATTGTAGACTGGAAAGAAGAGCACCTGATGCGTAGAGCAGCAATTATAAGAAAACTAAAAAGAAGGTTTTTTGATTTAGAGATGAATAACTTTTTAGATACAAACAATGTGGCAGAATCTCTTGTTCTAGAATTAATAAGGGGCGGGCACTTCCCCAATGACAAAATAAAAGAATCAAAAATACTGGACGTTCAAAAAATAATTGATAAATATGTTTTTATTTTAAAAAATAATCCTGAAAACAAATCTGGTAAAGCCGGACTTAGATTTTATAACTGGCTAATAGAAGTGGCAGCCTGCGAAATAGAAGAGGCCTTGGCTCCGTCTATTAGAGAGATGGCGCTAGTTGATTATATGTTTGAATCAATGAAAGAAAAAATAAAAATTTCTGAAAAAATATATGAATCTAAAATTTTAAAGCGCGAAGAAACAAATACTCAAATCTATATTGCGGTTTGTCTGGCCTTATTTAAATTTGATAACCCTATAATCAGTTATAATTTAATAAAACAAAAATATCCCGAATGGCCGAATGCGACTGAGCCTTTGGTAAAAAGAATATCGCAAAATATTTTTGGCATATGGCAAAATATAGAAAAAGAGCTTTCGCATCCATTGGGCAATAAGTTTTATAACGTGTGCGAAAAATATGATACTCCTTATTTACTAATGGGAGATATATTATCCATTAATAAAGCTTCCGAAATTATAAAAGAGATTTCCGAGCCTTCTAATTTAGAGCGTTTTATACGAAATATTTATACAAAAAGGCTGGGCAGCCTAAAATCAAGAATATCTAGGGCTGCCATCTACTCAACAGTTTCCATCTTTCTCACAAAGGTTTTATCTTTGGTCTTGTTGGAAGTACTGATAGAAGGAGCTCTTGGGAATAAAATAAATTTTCTGATATTGGGATCTGACGTTCTAATACCAACACTTTTAATGTTTTTAATAGTAGCATCTGTTAAGCGCCCATCAAAAAAAAATATAAACATAGTAATAATGGAAACCATGAAATTGGCCTACAAAAGAGACGTAGATGATTCCTACGAAATAAAATTACGCAGGAAAAGAAGTGCCGGCGTAAAAACAATGTTATCTCTTTTATATGTTTTTTCAGCTTTTATAACCTTTGGGGCCATATATTATATACTTCACTCCCTTGGATTCCCATTAACTTCAATTTTTATAGATATCATATTCATAGCTTTAATTTTATTTGCAGGTACAGCAGTTGCAAAACGCGCCCAAGAGCTTACAATGGAAGAAGAGAAGGAGGGTTTTTGGAGCTTTATTTCAGATGTCTTTTTTCTGCCTATGCAGGGTCTTGGCAGATGGATTTCTCACAAATGGAAAAAATATAACGCTATCGCAGCCTTTTTCAACGCCTTAATAGACATGCCCTTTTCAGCCTTTGTGGAATTTATTGAAAGATGGAGGTACTTTATAAAAGAGCGCAAAGAAGAAATTCGTTAATATTATTAAATCCTGCCAACAATCAGGTAAAAAATATGAAAAACATATCTAAATTTTTTGTCATGGCAAGCATTGCTGTTTTAGTGCTTGGCATAGGAGGTCCCGTGTTAGCTCAAGATAGCACTGCAAGCACGCCTGAGCAAGTTTCAGCTCAAGAACTTGGAGTTTCCTCACCCACAATGCTTCCTGGAGACTTTTTTTATTTCTTAAAAGATTGGAGCAGAGGCCTACAATCTTTTTTCTCTTTCGGAAATTTAAAAAAAGCTGAGCTACAACAACAGTTTGCTAACGAACGATTATTAGAACTCCAGAAATTAGTTAATGAAGGGACTGTAAGCCAAGACGTCTTAGACAGAGCCACAGAAAAATATAGTCAAACAATGGACAAAATTAAAGCAAATACTGACAGAATAAAAAATACCGCAGAAAATGATAAAGACGTAAACAGCTTTTTAGAAAAGTTTGCAAACCAACAGGTTTTACAGGAAAGAATATTACAAAGACTTCAAAACCAGGCATCTGAAGATACCGCCCAGAAAATAGAACAAGCCAGGGAGAGACATATGGAAAGATTTGGAGAAGTAATGCAGAAACTTGAGACGAACAAAGAAATGATAGCCGAAAGAGTACAAAGTGCACTCCAAAATGCTGGAGAAGAAAATGGCGAAATAATGAACAGGTTTCGTCAGAACATGCCAGATGATGTAAAAGGAGAATTCAACCGAGCAAGAAACAACATGCCAAACATAGAAACAGAAAATACAGACAGCGAAGATGAGAATGAAGATGATGATTCAAATGATGACACCAGCGACTCTGAAGAAACACCTGGTAACGGCTCAGGCTCGGGCCAAAATAATTCTGCAGGCAAAAAATAACAAT
>CAZIJR010000042.1:1372-2789 GCA_964539855.1 uncultured Candidatus Saccharibacteria bacterium | reverse complement strand
GGCACCACGCTTTTGGGCATACCGAGAATGCTGGTAGATAGAGATTATAGGCAAAAAATTATTAATAACCTCAAAGACCCGGTGGTAAAATCATTTTGGGTGAATGAATATGAAGAATGGGACCCAAGATATCGTAATGAAGCTATAGCTCCAGTCCAAAATAAAGTAGGACAATTTTTAAATGTTTCCTTTGTTAGAAATATTGTTGGCCAAGCCGAGAACACAATTGATATTGATGAAATAATGAATACGCAGAAAATTTTGTTAGTCAATGTTTCTAAGGGAAGAATTGGCGAAGATAATGCAGCTATTTTAGGAGCTATGATTATTACCAAAATACAATTGGCGGCAATGGAGCGCGTTAGAATTCCCGAAGATGAAAGAAAAGATTTTTATTTGTATGTGGATGAATTCCAAAATTTTGCTACAGACTCTTTTGTTAATATTTTGTCAGAGGCTCGCAAATATCGATTGGATTTGATTATTGCTCATCAATATGTAGGACAGCTAGTTACTGATACGAGCACTGCTGTAAGAGATGCCGTGTTTGGAAACGTGGGTACTATGGTTTCTTTTCGTGTGGGAGCTGCTGATGCAGAGTTTTTGGAGCAAGAGTTTACACCGGAATTTCTACAAAATGATTTAATTCGTTTGGATAACTACAATATTTACATAAAACTTATGATTGACGGTATTACTTCTCGTCCATTTTCAGCTACAACTATTGCTCCTACTCAGCCTGTCGAAGATAACGAAAAGCGAGAGGAAATAATTAGAATTTCTAGGTCAAAGTATGCTCATAAAATAACGGACGTCGAAGAAGAAATTAGTGGTTGGGCAGCAAATCAAGACATTTCTATAAAAGGTAATTCTGGGAAAGGGCAAAATAAAAAAAATCAAAAACCCCAACAAAATAATAGCCAATCACAAGGCCGCGTACAAGCAGACGGTACAACTCTCTATGATGCTGTATGTTCAAATTGTGGTAAAGACACAAAAATTATTTTTCCGCCCGAGCCCGGAAGAGCTGTTTATTGCAAATCTTGTTTGAAAAAAATCAAAGCCGGTGAGGTTCACGAACGTAAAGAGATAAGAATACCATCTACAAAATTGTCGCAGGGCAATTCAAATGGGGCTGGAAATAAATCAGAGAATGATAAGGCTTTGGCAGATTTAGGCATAGAATTTGAGCCTCCAGAAAAAATAGAAGACATATCATTTAACAGGCATAGAAAGCCTGCAGAAAAAGAAGAACGATCCAGTAAGCGAAAACAGCCTACTAAACGCAAAGAAATTAACCTATCAGAACTACGAGAGGCGCTAGAAGAGTCTATAAAGCCTAAAGATTCTGCAGAGGAGTTAAAGCAAAGAGTTGAGCAGGAAAAGTATGAAGACAAGACCATAGAAGATGAGCCAA
>CAZIJR010000042.1:0-1272 GCA_964539855.1 uncultured Candidatus Saccharibacteria bacterium | reverse complement strand
AAGCAAAGAGTTGAGCAGGAAAAGTATGAAGACAAGACCATAGAAGATGAGCCAAAAAATTCCGGCAAGAAGCCATTAAAGCCGGGAGAGGCAGTCAAATTATAAATAAGTAATTTTAAAAGCCGCCCTTTAAATTGGGGCGACTTTTTGGTAGGATTAAGCAATTATGGAAGCACAAACTAAACAATGTCAAAACTGTCATAACGAGTTTGTAATTGAGCCCGAGGATTTTGAGTTTTATGAGAAGATAAAAGTGCCAGCCCCAACCTTCTGCCCAGACTGCAGAATTGTAAGGCGTATGACCTGGCGAAATGAAAGAAGCTTATACCACAGAAAATGTGATGCTACAGGGAAAAATATTATTACTATGTTTGCGCCAGAGCAGCCCTTGGTTGTCTATGAAAGAGACTATTGGTGGTCAGACAATTGGGATCAGCTTGCCACTGGCAGGGATTATGATTTTAATAAACCCTTTTTCCAACAATACAGAGAGTTGCTCGAGAAGGCTCCTCTCCCTAATCTTTGTAATTCTAACGCAATAAGTTCTGATTACGGCAATCACAGTATTTATTTAAAAAATTGTTATCTTCACTATGCTTGCTTTGATTGTGAAGATTCTTCGTATATATCTGGGGCGGTAAAAGCTAAAAATTCTTTTGACCAGTATAAAACAACTAATGCCGTGCAGTGTTACGATGATGTTTTGTGCGCAAATTTAAATCGTGTTTGTTTATCATACGACAGCGACGATAGTGTTAATTCAGATTTTCTGCATGCGTGTAGGAATTTAATAGATTGTTTAGGTTGTATAAATTTAAAAAATAAATCTTATTGCATTTTTAATCAACAGTACACAAAAGAAGAATATGAAAAAGATCGCGCTAAATATGATTTTGGTAGCTATAAACAATTGGAAGATTTTAGAAAAAAGTTTGCCGAATTTATAAAAAAATATCCAAGACGTCACGGATTTGTCTATAAGTGTGTAAATGTTGTTGGAAATAATATTTTAAATTCTAAAAATATTTATATGGGTTTTGATATATTTTGGGAAGCTGAAGACTCAAAATATATAATTCATGGAGGAGGTATGAAAGATATTTATGATGGATATGGCGTAGGAGATGTTTTCAGTGAATCCTATGAAATCGTGGATACTGGAGCTCATGGCACCCGTATTTTATTTTCTGTTTTTACCCACTCTTGTCAGAACACGCATTATACTTATGCGTGTAAAAATTCTTCTAATTTGTTTGGGTGTGTGGGGCTTCG
>CAZIJR010000041.1:0-3224 GCA_964539855.1 uncultured Candidatus Saccharibacteria bacterium | reverse complement strand
AATCTGGCAGGAACTACAAAGTCTCTTGATCCCTCGGGAGTAGATTTTGTTAGCATCGGGGTTTCAATCTCTATGAACCCCTCTGCATCTAAAAAATTACGAATAAACCTTATAAATTTATGACGTATGATAAGATTATTTTTCATTCTTTCTCTACGTAAATCAAAATATCTATATTTCATTCTTATCTCTTCATTTATGTCATAACCATCCCCTTCAATAGAAAATGGAGGAGTTTCAGATTTTGCCAAAACTTTTAATTCGTCCACGGACATTTCTACTTGGCCAGTTTCAATCTTATCATTTACCATTTTTTCGGGTCGTTTTACTATTTGCCCCGTAATTTCTACTACCCATTCAGGCCTTAAATCTTCAGCCAATTTGTAAACCTCGGTATTTGAAGGAGTAAAAACAACCTGCATTATCCCACTAATGTCTCGCAAATCTATAAACAAAATTTTGCCATGAGCCCTTCTCACATTCACCCACCCTGCCACTTTAACCTTTTCTCCAATATGTCTGGCTGCGTCTTTAATTAAAAATCTGTTTTGCATATTATTTTTCTAATGGTTGGATGATAATTATATTATCTACTATTTGATTCGCAAGATACTGGTACGCAAAAACTCCACTGAAAATAATAACTGTTGCAAATAAAACAATCATTATACCCAGTATTGTTGAAACGTCTTTTTGCCACCACATAATTATTTTTTTATTTTAATTTTTAAAAAACGCCTGCTCCCTACTTTTATTATAGCTCCGTCTTTCAGCTCAATATTAGCCCGCCAATCATTTACTTTCACGCTATATATCTCGACGGCATTACCTTCCACCAACCTTCTTGCTTCATTTTTAGATTGAGTCAATTTACTGTCATATATTAAATCTATGATTGGATAATTTATTTTGTCTGTCTCAAAAACCGGGATATCGCTTGGTACTTCTTTATTACGAAAAACCTTATTAAATTCTTCTTCTGCCTTTTCAGCTTCTTTTTCACCATGGTAAAGTGCTACAATCTCTTTTGCCAGTCTCGCTTTTTGGTCTCGTGGATTTTCCATTTTTTTAATCTCTTCAATCTCGGTCAAAGAAATTCTCGTGCAAAGTTTAAAATAGCGCTCTATAAGATTATCAGGAATAGACATAATCTTTCCGAACATATCATTCGCTTTCTCAGTAAGGGCAATATAATTTCCAATGGATTTACTCATTTTTTCTTTACCGTCTAATCCTTCGAGGAGAGGAATTGTAATAACGTCTTGCGATTCTTGACCGTATCTTTTTTGGATTTGTCTTCCCATTAATATATTAAACTTTTGATCGGTTCCGCCAATTTCTACATCAGCTTTAAGCTCGACAGAATCATATCCCTGCAGAACAGGATATAAAAATTCTTCTACTGTAAAATCCTCGTCTTCAGCAAGACGTTTTTTAAAATCCTCTCTGGCTGAAACCTGGCTATATGTAACCTTCATAGCCAGTTGCATCATTTCTGTAAGATTCATTTTATTCCACCACTCAGAATTATAACGAACTTCTACCTTGCGCAGGTCTAAAATCAAGCCAGCCTGTTTTTTATAACTTTTCATATTCGCTTTTATCTGTTTTTCTGAAAGAGATTCCCTTTTTGAGATTCTGCCAGTTGGATCCCCAATTCTTGCAGTAAAATCGCCTATTAAAAAAACAATCTGATGCCCCATTTCTTGGAGCTCCTTCAGCTTAAGCAAACAAACAGAGTGACCCAGATGCAAAACATCGCCAGTTGGGTCAATCCCAAATTTTACTCTTAGCTTTTTTCCACTTGCCAAGGCTTGCTCAAGGTGATCCTTAACAATTACCTCCTGCAAACCCCTTGTCAAGGCCTCTCTTATTTTTTGATCATCAAGTTTCATATGTATTTTACAATTATACAACAAATAAATTTAAATTCAAATAACTCGTCAGGTTGACATTAGCGTTGTATTAACATATAATAAATTATTGTTTGGAATGGTTCCAAGCTTCGGTATAGAACCTTAACATCCTACATGGAAGGGTGGGATAAAACGACAAAACAGAGGCGAGGTAACTCTGTTTCGTAAACATAGACACGGAAAGGACAAGTCAAATGTTCGACGCATTCGGAAACAAATTACCGTTTGACGACGAAGAGGAGCCAGTCGTGCTAAAGAGTGAAGCTCCCTCAATTTTCAGCACGACTGAGGAAAACCCTACCTGGGTCTGGAGTGAATACAGATCCAGAAGCGGGGGGACCCATAGGAGTCTGCACTCTCCAAGACAACTCTCGGAGATTCGCAAAATGGCTCGTGCCAGAGAGAGATCCGTCTAAAAATTATGCTCTCTCAAATCCTCCCACAAAACAAGCCCCGTTGCGCATTGCGACGGGGCTCTCATCTTTTATAAAAACTAATTTTCTAAAATTTGTCGGCGAGTTTATAAATATCCCCCGCTCCCATAATTATCAATACATCTGCTGAGGCTATATTTTCTTTCAAATATTTTTCTATTTTATCTAATAGCATATAAACAACATTTTCTTTGTTGATTTTTTTTACCAGTTTTTCAGAACTTACATCTTTATTTATTTTTTTTGTTTCTCTTCCGGCAACATCGTAAATATCTGTGATAATAAAATTATCTATTCTAGCTTCCTGAAAGGTTTTTACAAAATCATTAAATAAATAATGCGTTCTCTGGTGCTGATGGGGCTGAAAAACACACCAAATCTTTTTATTCTTATACTTTTCTCTAGCTGCTCTTAGCGTTGCTGAAATTTCGCTTGGATGATGGGCATAATCAGAAATTACAGTAAGCTTTCCCTGCTTTAGGATTTCAAAACGCCTCCAGGTTCCTTTAAAATCAGAAAGTGCCATAAATATAATTTCATCTGGTATTTCTAAAATCCTTGCGGCCTGCAACACAGCCATCGCATTGGAAACATTGTGCATACCCGGAATCTGTAAAATCTTTTTTATTTTAATGGCTTCTGGTTGTTCTAAAGAATAACCGAATGTTTTAATCCTAGAATTTTCGGGAATAGGGATGTTATGGTCGTCTTTATTATATATCAATACGCCGTCGCACCCGCCTCGACTCGCGTTGCTCGTCGACGCGAGGCGGGCAATAAAATCATGGAATGCTTTTTGCACCTTTTCAAATGTTTTAAAATAATCTAAGTGCTCTTTATCCACATTTGTAACTACAATAATTTTTGGGGAATA
>CAZIJR010000040.1:0-3690 GCA_964539855.1 uncultured Candidatus Saccharibacteria bacterium | reverse complement strand
CTTTGGCTCCTGCTTCTTCCTTAGCCTTGGATATTTCTGCTTTTTTCTTTGTACTTAATTTTGAAACGTGTATTTTTTTACCTTCTATAATTTTTTCAGAAACTAGCAAGTTGTGAATTGATTCAGATGGCTGGGCTCCTTTTGAAATCCAATATAAAATCCTTTCTTTTTTAAGATTCTTCCTTTTAGTCAAAGGATCCACATACCCCAAATCCTCCAAAGCTCTTCCGGCCTTTGAAGACTTTCTTTTATCTGTCACAACTACCCTAAAAAACGGCTGATTCTTTTTCCCTTTTCTTGTAAGTCTAATTACTAGCATTTTAATTAAATTTTTATAGCGAGGCAATAAGCTTTTTGCAGGCCTCAGAGACACGAAGTGCCTGATAGCCGGAAAAAAGTTTGTTGCCGAGCGAAAAATTATTTCCAGTTTTTTACTTTTAAAGCTGATATTGCAGCCTCTTCTTCGGCTTCTTGTTTTGATAAGCCCTCTCCTTCTGCCACCAACTCCTTTTCCAGAAATACTCCCACTACAAATTTTTTCTCGTGGTCAGGCCCGGATTCGCTTAAAACCTTATAAGTTGGTGTAATCGACACTTTTTCTTGAGCTTTTTCTTGAAATTTTGATTTTGAATCTTTATAGGACCCTTCTTTTATTATTTCCGGTAATTTTGAAAGTAAATATTTCTTAAGAAATTTATCTACAGGCTCATAGCCAGAATCCAAATACAATGCTCCTAAAAATGCCTCAAAAGTGTTTGCCAAAATGTATGCCCTTGCCTTCCCTTCTTCTTTTGCTTCTCCTCTTGATAACAAAAGAAAATCATTAAAGCCCAGTTCATCGGCAAGTTTACTCAACATTTTAGCATTAACCAGGGCCGCTCTCCAGTTAGTCAGCTCTCCCTCGGGCTTACCAGGATAATCGTTGTAAAGATGATCTGTGACAATTAACTCCATTACAGCATCTCCCAAAAATTCTAATCTTTCATTGTGTTCTAATTTAAATCCCGGATTTTCGTTTAAATAAGACCTATGCGTGAACGCCTGCGTTAAAAAATCTTTATTTTTAAAATTAACTCCTAATTTTTTTTCTAAAATTTCAAAATTATTCATTTCCTTCTTGTTCGCCTAATTGTTTGTACACTGTGCCCAAAACACCGTTCACAAATTTTCCCGATGTCTGACCTGAAAATGTTTTTGCCAGTTCAATTGCTTCGTTTATGGCAACCTTTGGCGGGACTTCTTCTTTGTTAGAATGTAAAAGCTCAAATAATCCCATTCGCAAAACATTTCTATCAATTATTGCTATTTGGGTTATTGGCCATTCGGGCGCCGCTTTTTCTATAATTTTATCTAAGCATTGCATGTGCTTTACAACTCCGTCAACCAAGCTCCATATAAAATCCAATTCTTCCAGACCGGGACCAAAATCCTTTATGTTCCTTTCAACAATATTTTTTAACTCATGCTCTTTTGCCGCCTGCCCACCTGCAGGCAGGTAGAAATCCCATTCATATAAAGATTGTAAAACTATGCTCCTTGATAAATGGCGGGAAGCCATAATATAAATTGGAAATTAGCTTTTTGACAACTCTTCCATTGTTAGGGGTTTGTCTTTATTGGCCTCTTTCTCTACTTGTTTAATTTCTTTTTCCCTATTTTTCTTCTCTTTTTTAGTAAGCTGAGATAAAACATTGACAACTTCCTCTCCTTTATAATGACCACAATTTTTACAAACCGTGTGCGATAAAACTGGTTTCTTGCATTTGGGGCACACATTCAAACCAACCCGCTTGATGTATTTATGCATCCGAGTCTTGCCTACCTTTGACCTTGTGTGACTATGTCTTGGAACTGCCATGTCAAAATTTAAAATTAATTAAGTATATATAGTTTAGCAAACAATTTTCATTTTGGCAAGTGCTAAAGCCACCCAGTTAGACGGAGTGGCTTTTAAACTAGTTTTTCTAATACCTATTAAAATGGGCTCCACTCTTTCCAAAACGGTAAATCTTTGGATTTTTCTGTTCCGAGTAAAATACTTTTTGCTGATATGCAACAAGCGATATCATCGCAAACCTTCAGCCTGGATATATAAGTTTTTGGGTCTCTATATATATGCTTTGTGGAGCCGATAGTGTAAACCGTACCTTCGTTCCCTGGCTCACTACTAAAATCTCCAAATATCCAAGTGTATCCATTATTTTTTTTATTTATTGGATTTATACCTGAACAAGCGTAAGGCGTACCATCATCCTCATAGCACCGAGAAAAATCTATAAAATCAATTGGCTCTCCCAAAGCAACATTGTCGGAAATATCGTATACTACTGTTGGAGCTGGATGTGGATATGAAAAAGCATAAGCTCCCTCATAGTTAACCCAGTCTATAGTTTGACCTTCTAAATCTAAGACTTTGACCCTCCAGTAATAATCAGTCTGGTAATTTATATAACTGCAGTTTTGCCCTTGCGCGCACGCGTCGGTGCTATGCGACAATTTTGGTAAAACGACTTTCTGTACGCTTTTTCCAGTTCCCGCCACCATACCTGTGTCAAATATTATATTATTAAAACCTTCATCAGTACTAATCTGCATTTGGTGGAAGATGTCTTCACCACTGCTCAAATTGGCATAACTCCATCCAAATATCACAACTCCTCCAGCCATACCTGTGCAAGGTGGTCCCTCGGTAACCTGCAAACCATAAGCATAAGGAATGCCTTCTTGGCAGTCTTCTGGTACAAGGCACAGCGCTCCACCTCCGCCAGGCACGCATCGTATGCCTTTACAACTTGTAAGATAGTTTGTACAGGTTGGCCCTTCTTCACAAGTAACTCCTGCACTATCATCATCCACGCATTTCCCTTCCTCATTACATCTCGGTCCACTTTGACACTCTGAGTCACCATTACTTTTAAAATCACACAAGTTATCACCTCCGCCTGGTACACATTGATCATGTTCATTACAGCTAAAATCAGTATTTTCACATTCTTCATCAGAACCACAAGCAATCCCACCACCGTTTTCTACACATTGCATATCACTGTTACAACTTGGTTCGTTTTGACATTCAAAGCCACTTCTGCACTCACGTCCGCTTCCGTCAGCTTTACACTGATCAAATTCATTACATCGCGGAGACTGCACATCCTTACAATCTTGCAATGCACTATAAACATAACAAGGAATCCCTGTAATTCCGCCGGGAACGCATCTAAAATATTCATCACAGGTATAATTTGCAGTTACAGCTTCATCACATTCCGCATTGTTACTACAAGATTTACCTCCGCCCCCAATAGCGCACTGAAGAAAACCAGAACACCCTTTTTGATTCATTCTGCAGTCTGTAACATTATCACAAGCTAATCCTGTTCCATAAATTGTGCATTGTCCATCAATAGTACACCGAGTCTCTGCTTTTTGGCAGTCGTAATCTTCCTCACAATTACGCCCTATTCCACCTGGCACACATTTATTGTTTTCATCACAACTAGTGGAGACTCTTTCACATTCTTGATCACTAAGGCAGGCAATCCCTGTGCCCTCTTTTGTACACTTTCCACCTTCGCATCTCGGACCAATTTGACAATCAAGATTACTGGTACATTCTTTCCCTCCACCATCAGGAACGCACTGGTTATAGGGACTGCAGGTAGTAAGAGCTCCCGGAGGATAAACTGGCGG
>CAZIJR010000039.1:0-3699 GCA_964539855.1 uncultured Candidatus Saccharibacteria bacterium | reverse complement strand
TATGATTGGCGGTATGGGGTAAGCGGAGTGATGCCAGATGGGAAAATAAATTCTGATTTACTGGGTGAGAAAATAAATGAAATTTTACAGCAAACAGGAGTTGATAAATTGGATATTGTAGCACATAGTATGGGCGGGTTGATTGTTAAAAAGTATGTAATGGATAATTCTGCAGATAATAAAATAAGCAAGGCAGTGTTTGTGGGAGTGCCAAATACTGGCGCGCCAAAATCAGTAAAAAATTTGTTACAGGGAGACAGCCTCGGTGTTTTAGGTTTGAATGATGAGGAAGTTAAAAAAATATCACAGAACATGCCTGCTATTTATGACTTGCTACCAAGCCAACAATATTACGATATAAAAGGAAGTTTTGTAGAAACTATTTATTTGCCAGAATTAACTGATGAAAATCCTTCTGTACAGGGTATAGCAAAAGACTTAAACTATGAAGAAACAAAAAGCTTTTTAACAGATAGTCATGGGCTTAACTCTTTAGCCCTGTCTAATGCCGAAAGTTTGCATACGCAGAGTTTTGATAATTTTGATATGAGAACAGCTGGAGTAGATCTTTATGCTATAGATGGCTGTAAGGCGGCGACTCTAAGCAAGATTGCCGAAATAACCAATGAATCCTTTGGTAGCTCTGTAGAATACAGGGGTATAAAGTTTACGCCAGGCGATAATACGGTGCCTTTGGAGTCGGCCACTAATTTACCTATTAATCAAAATAATAAGTATTATGCTCTGGTCGCCGAACACGGTAAAATGCTTAGCCAAGATGGGGTAAGGCAGGAGATTGTGAACCTGGTTTCAGGAAGCGAATTATCAACAAACTCTGTATATATTGAATCTGTTATTACCCAAGATATTAGTAATTGCCAGCTTAATGGAAAGGCAATTTCTGTTTTTAGTCCTATTAATATTTTTGTGACAGACCAAGACGGCAATAAATTGGGCTTAGCTGAAGACGGTAGCATAATAAACGAAATTTTAAATGCTGACTTTGAAATTTGGGGCGAACATAAGTTTGTCTACTTACCTACAGATGGCGGACAGATATATAATGTAAATATAAATGGGACAGATAGCGGAATTTACACCATAAAAACAGAAGACATCCAAAACAGCCAAATAGGGATTACAGAGGTGTTTAGCAATCTCCCTGTTACCGCTCAGCTTTTAGGGCAGCTAGACTTGTCAGCTGGCACAACAACGCTTTCCTTAGATGTGGATGGTGATGGTACTACAGACCAATCAATAAGTCCGTCAGCTGTTCTGGGCTCAGATCAAGCTGATGATCTAATACCTCCAGCTTCAGAAGCAACAATAGTGGGTGAAAAAAAGAAGCCAGCGCAAAAAATTATTTTTTGGTTAAGAGGAAAAAAACAAAACACAGATGAGACTGGTATACAAGTAGATATTATAGCAACAGATGATAATTCTGGGGTATTGGCTGTTTGGTATAATTTGGACAATGCTGGGTACCAAAAAATAGATGGAGATAAAGCACAGGTAGATGTTACTGGCGATGGGGAACACACAATATTATTTTTTTCTACAGACAAAGCAGGAAATAATGAAACAGAACAAAGCCTAGGTTTTGAGATAAAGGGAAACAAAAATAAATTTAAAGTTTTTTTTACAGAGATTAAGAATTTGATGTATAACAAAGCAAAAATAAATATAGACCAGGACAAGACAAAATTTCCATGGAATTTAGGCAAGATGACTAAAGATGCAAAGCACTCTGCCCAAAAACCGATTTTGCCAAACATTTTAGATTCTCTAAAAAATAAATTTAAATTTAGCTGGGTTAGGTAATAATAAAGCGTAATATATTATTTTAAAATAAAATAAAAGCCAATTGAAGTGTGGCTTTTTAGTGTTTTGGGCATTGATTTTTGGGGTAAAAAAGGGCAAAATAGAGAATATATAAAAAATAAAAATGCAAGAGAATATAAGAAACTTTAGTATTATTGCTCACATTGATCATGGTAAATCCACCTTGGCCGATAGGCTTTTGGAGTTAACAGGCACCATAGACCCTAAAAAAATGATGCCCCAGTTTTTAGATTCTATGGATTTAGAAAGGGAAAAGGGGATTACCATAAAGTTAAAAGCCATTAGGATGAACTATAACTTTGAAGGCAAAGACTATATTTTAAACCTGGTAGATACTCCCGGTCATGTAGATTTTTCTTACGAAGTCTCAAGATCATTGGAAGCTGTGGAAGGTTGTGTGCTTTTAGTGGATGCTACACAGGGGATACAGGCACAAACCTTAGCTAATTTGGAGCTGGCCAAAAAGCAAAATTTAAAAATTATCCCAGTTATAAATAAAATTGATAGTCCCATAGCCAAGGTAGAAGAATCTGTAGAAGAGTTGTCTAATCTTTTAGATGTTATGCCAAATGAAATATTAAAAATTTCTGCAAAAGACGGCACCAATGTTATGGATGTTTTAAAAACTGTGATCAAAGAAGTGCCACCCCCAAAAGAAAACCTGGAAAATAACTTTAGAGCACTTATTTTTGATTCGGAATACGATTCTTTTAAGGGCGTGATGGCTTTTGTGAGGGTGATGGAGGGTGAGATTTTAGATGGAGAGAAAATTGAACTTATGGCTACCAACACTCCAGCTGAAGTAAAAGAGCTTGGATTTTTAAATCCGGATTTTTCAAAACAACAAAAAATAAAAGCCGGTGATATAGGGTACATAGCCACAGGTATCAAAGAACCCGGAAAAGTGACTGCTGGAGATACCATTATAAAACTTCAGACAGCGGCTACAAAAGGGACAGTGAAGCCTTTACCAGGTTATCAAGAGCCCAAGCCCATGGTTTTTGCCAGCTTATATCCTGAGAGCCCAGATGATTTCGACGTGCTAAAAGTTGCTCTGGGAAAGTTAAAATTAAATGATCCAGCCCTAGTCTTTGAGCAGGAAATGAAAGAAGCATTGGGAAGGGGATTTAATTGCGGATTTTTAGGGACTTTGCATATTGAGATTATTTCTGAAAGGCTGCACCGCGAATTTGGATTAAATCTGGTTATTTCAACGCCTTCAGTAGTCTATAAGGTTTTTGATCAAAAGGATAAGGAAGTTTTTATTTATTCTGCTTCTGACTGGCCTGATCAGTCTAAAATAAAAAAATCTGAAGAGCCGTGGGTCTCTTTAGAAGTTATAGCCCCGTCAAACCAAATGGGAAAATTGATGGAGATTTTAAAGGGGCTAAAGGGTAATTATGTTGAGACAAATTATCTAAGCCCTGAAAGGGCAATTATTGTTTTTGAAACCCCATTAAGGGGAGTGGTTGCTAATTTGTATGACAAAATAAAAACAGCCAGTCAGGGCTATGCCTCAATGAATTATAAAATACTGGGTTTCAGGCCAGCTAAGCTTGTTAAGATGGAAATACTGATAGCTGGGCAAAAAGAAGAGGCATTTTCTAAAATAGTTTCTGAAGACGAATCATACCAGGAAGGTAAAAAAGTAGTTGAAAAATTAAAAGAGGTTTTACCACCCGAACAGTTTTCAGTAGCTTTGCAGGCAGTTATTGGAGGCAAGATCATTGCCAGGGAGACAATAAGCGCCAGAAGAAAAGATGTGACAGGATATTTATATGGGGGAGATGTGACCAGAAAAAACAAGCTTTTAGCAAAACAGAAAAAAGGAAAAAAGCTGATGAAACAAAAGGGAAG
>CAZIJR010000038.1:0-3767 GCA_964539855.1 uncultured Candidatus Saccharibacteria bacterium | reverse complement strand
ATTCAGGAGTTTATGGTTGTCCCAGAAAAAGAGACGTTTACGGAAAATTTGGTTTTATGCAATAAGGTTTTTCAAAATTTAAAGGAAAATATTGAAAAAAATTACGGTTTAAACGAGATGGGAGATGAGGGTGGGTTTGCCCCAAAGATTTCAAAATCAGAGCAGGCACTGTTTTTATTAAAAGAGGCGATTGGCACAGAAACGGTAAAAATATCTTTAGACTGCGCGGCTTCGGGTTTTTGTAAAAGTGGAAAATATAATCTTGATGGCAGGGAAATGATAAAAGCTGAGTTGCTAGAATATTATGGAGATTTAGTAAATAGATTTAATATAATTTCCATTGAGGATCCATTTGATCAAGAAGACTGGAACGGTTTCGAAAATATTACAAAGCGAATGTCGGACAAGGTTTTAATCGTGGGAGATGATTTAACAACAACAAATATTAAAAGAATAAAAGAAGCGCATAATAAAAATGCCTGCAATGCCGTTATTTTAAAATTAAATCAAATCGGAACGGTTTCAGAAACCATAGAGGCGTCTAATATGGCAAAGTCGTTTGGGTGGAAGACAATAGTAAGCCACAGGTCTGGGGAAACAATGGATGATTTTATTGCGGATTTGGCTGTAGGCACGGCAGCTGACTTTATAAAATCAGGGTCTCCCGCAAAAGAAGAAAGAATGGTAAAATATAGTAGACTGTTAGAAATTGAAAAGGAACTTTCGCTCGCCAAATAGTTTTTTCTGCGGGGAGAGCCTCTCTACGGGGCACCCTCTCCTCGAAAAAATCTATTTGGCTCGCTTAATCTTAGTTATGGCAAAATTATTTTTACTACGGCATTTAAAATCACAGTGGAATGAAGATAACAGGTTCGCGGGCTGGACTGATGGGCCTTTGGCAAAAAAGGAATCCGCTAAAGCGATAGGGTTGGCAAGCGAGATTTTTGAAGATAAGGTAGATGTTGTTTACACTTCACCCTTGTTTAGAAACCAAGATACTGTTGCTAGAATATTTGAAGCAGTAGAATATAAGTACCCGTTTTTTATACATTTGGATTCAGGTCAGATGAAGAAGTGGGGTAATTTTACAGATATAAGTATAAACGATGTCCCTACTTATGTGTCACATAATTTGAATGAAAGATACTATGGAAAATTGCAGGGATTGGACAAGGAAGAAACCATTAAGAAATATGGGGAAGAAAAAGTTCATTTATGGCGCAGAAGCTACGATGTGGCCCCGCCAGGAGGAGAAAGCGAGAAAGATGTTTATAAAAGAACGACGCCATTTTACAAAAAATATATTGAAGAAAATTTGAAATCAGGTAAAAATGTTTTGGTTGTCGCCAGTCATAATAGTTTGAGAGCAATCGTAAAATACATTGAAAATATTCCCGACGAAAAAATTGCTGATCTTGAACTGCCTTTTGGATCGCTTGTAAAATATAATTTTGACGGAAAAAAATACATAAAATTTGCATAAAAATAATAATATACTATAATTGATTATTAATTAAATATAAAAATGTATGTCTAAATTAATTTTTTTAAAAAATATGAATAAAAATACAATTTTGGGAGCTATTGCAATAATTGGCATTATTGTAGTTGCCGGGTTGGTTTATGCCAATGACAATGGTAATTCGTTTAATTTGGAGAATGTTTTTGGTCAATCTAATGATAAGATAGCCCAGACAGCAGTGGATTATATTAATAATAATGGCCTTTCAAGTACGCCTGCATCGCTGGTTAGTTCTTCTGACGAATCAGGCTTGATTAAAATAAAAATTAAAATTGGAGAAAATGAGTTTGACTCATACGTAACTAAGGACGGAAAGCTTTTGTTTCCTCAGGTTATAGAACTAGTTGAGCCAGATAATGTGACTCAAGATGATCAAAATGCATCAGCCGATAGTGGACCGACAACCGCAGAAGAGGTCCAAAAAACCGACAACCCAATGCTCGATGCTTATGTTGTAGCCAGATGCCCTTATGGTCTTCAGATGCAGAGAGCCATGGCTGAAGCTGTAAAAGAGCAACCCGAATTAGCAAAATATATTAATGTAAGATATATAGGAAGTGTCTCTAATGGAACGATTACCGCTATGCATGGCGACGCAGAGGCTCAGGAAAATTTAAGGCAGATTTGTATAAGGGACGAACAGCCGGAAAAATACTGGGGATATGTAGCGTGCCAAATGCAAACTGGGGATACAACTGGATGTCAGACATCCACAGGAGTAAATTCAGCTAATTTAAGTGCCTGTATTTCAGACAGTGGTAGGGGATTGGCTTATGCTCAAAAAGATTTTGATTTAAATACTCAGTATGGTGTTACGGGTTCTCCTACAATGATTTTAGATGGAGTAGAAATATCAGAATTTAATTTTGGAGGAAGGTCTGCTAACGCAATAAAGACCATGGTATGTGCTGCTTTTAATTCTGAGCCGGGTTTTTGTTCAACAGAGTTAAATACTGCCGCAGCTGCAGTAAGTTTTTCTACAACTTATGAGGGGACAGGTGGATCAGCAAGCGGAGACACAGCCGCTGATTGCGCCCCAGCCCAATAAAAAATATGATAAAAATTTATTCAACTCCCACTTGTGTTTATTGTAAAACTTTAAAGGGATACCTGGAAAAAAATAATATTGAGTTTCAGGATATTGATATCTCCAAAAACGAAAAGGATTTACAGGAAATGATAAAAGCGTCAGGGCAAATGGGTGTGCCCGTAGTAGATATTGATGGAGAAATTATAGTAGGCTTTGACAAGGCAAAAATAGATAAATTATTAAAAATTGGTTCATGATAAAAGTAGCTATAAACGGTTTTGGCCGAATAGGCCGACAAGTGTTTAAAAATCTTGAGGAGTTGCAGGCCGATTTAGAGGTTGTCGCAATAAATGACCTCACTGACAATAAGACCTTGGCGCATCTTTTAAAGTATGATTCCACTTATGGCAGATATGGGAAGGAAATTAGTTCAACTGAAGATTCCATTACGGTAGGCAATAAAAAATATTTAACCTTGGCTGAAAAAGATCCCGAAAAATTACCATGGAAGAATCTTCAAGTTGATATTGTTTTAGAGTGTACCGGGATATTTACAACCACAGGTGGCGCTAAAAAACATATTACAGCCGGAGCAAAAAAAGTTATTATTTCAGCTCCTGCAAAGGATAACGAAATCCCTGGATTTGTACTAGGAGTCAATGCTCAGGATTTTGATGCTGAAAAAGTGGATGTCATGGACATGGGTTCTTGCACGACAAATTGTTTGGCCCCAATCGCAAAAGTTTTAAATGATGAATTTGGCATTGTAAAGGGGTTTATGACTACAGTCCATAGCTATACAAACGACCAAAGAATTTTAGACTTGCCACACAGTGATTTGAGAAGAGCAAGGGCTGCAGGACTAAATATAATTCCAACCTCCACGGGAGCCGCCAAAGCTATTGGCAAAATAATCCCTGAATTAAAGGGAAAATTAGATGGCATATCTATGCGCGTGCCCACCCCAACCGTTTCTGTTTTAGACCTGATTGTTGAAGTAAAAAAAGAAACAACAGTAGAAGATATCAATAATGCTTTTAGAAAAGCTGCCGAGACTAAAAATTTTACGGGAATTTTAAGAGTGGAGGAAGAGCCTCTAGTATCAATGGATTTTAAAGGGGATACATATTCTTCTATTGTTGACGCTGACAAAACAATGGTAAATGGTAATATGGTAAAAATTGTAGCCTGGTATGATAATGAGTGGGGGTACAG
>CAZIJR010000037.1:0-4401 GCA_964539855.1 uncultured Candidatus Saccharibacteria bacterium | reverse complement strand
TTGTTCTTCCATATTTTTTATTTTAATTATATTAATATTAATTTTATAAAAGCGGAGGAGGTGGGACTCGAACCCACGAGACCCGTGAAGGTCACAGCTTTCCAAGCTGTTGCAATGGCCACTATGCGACTCCTCCCTACATAATTGATTATATTAACTTAAACTTCCATGCCACGCAAGGCTTTAATCCGTTCCTCAATTGGTGGGTGGGTCATAAACATTTTTGTAAACCAATGGGTTTTTTGTTTGCCTTTGTATGGAGAATCTATAAATAAAGAAGAAGTTGCATCATTTTTTATTTTCATTGGGGTAGGATCACTAGAAATTTTTTCAAGGGCACTTGCCAGGCCTTCCGGATAACGGGTTAACAAAGCTCCGTCAGCATCCGCCAAAAACTCTCTTTTTCTAGAAATAGCAAGCTGTACCAAACTAGCTGCAATTGGAGCTAAAACTGCAGCCACAATCCCCAATATTATTAAAATAACTCCGGCGTTGCCTTTATTATCATCTGACCTTCTCCCCCCTCCAAAAAAACTAATTCTCATAAACATATTGGCCAACATTGCTATCACACCTGCTAAAATTGCCACAACTGTCATTAAAAGCATATCTTTGTTCCCAATGTGAGAGAGTTCATGAGCAACAACTCCCTGAAGTTCAGATTTGTCTAATCTATTTAAAAGTCCTTGAGTCACAGCAACCACCGCATGTTTTGCATCCCTGCCAGTTGCAAAAGCGTTTGGCTGTGATTCTGGTAAGACATAAATTTTGGGAACAGGAAGCCCAGCTGTTATACATAGATTTTCAACAATCCTATACAATTCTGGGTTATCTTTTTTTTCTATTGGCTTTGCCTTATACATTCCCAGAACAATTTTATCAGACCACCAGTAACTCCCAAAACTCATTGCAATGCTTAAAACAACCGCAAAATATAAAATAGCACTACTATCTAATAAATAGCTAAAAAGCCAGCCTATTAAAATGATAAAGACCAAAAACCCAGTTAATAAAAACCAGGTTTTTCTCACATTGGAATCAGCATTTTTATAAATACTAGGCACAACGGTAAAGCGAGCCAAATAGATTTTTTCGAGGAGAGGGTGCCCCGTAGAGAGGCTCTCCCCGCAGAAAAAACTATTCGGCGAGCAATAAAAAAATTAAAATTTTACTGATACTGGCTCTCTTTCGGCTTCGTTGGCAGTTTCAAACAAATCCATCTTCTTAAATCCAAAACTCCCTGCTATCATATTTGCCGGAAAGCTTTCTATCTTAATATTTAGATCTCTAACATTTGTGTTGTAAAATCTGCGGGCTGCCTGAATTTTGTCTTCTGTATCGGTAAGCTCTCTCTGAAGCTCCAAAAAATTTGTAGAGGCTTTGAGCTCAGGATAATTTTCAGAGACCGCAAACAAACTCTTTAAAGTACTTGAAAGCGCATTTTCCGCTCCAGCTTTTGCCTCTACTCCCTGAGCACCCATTGCAGCTGCCCTGGCCAAAGTAACCTTTTCAAACAATTCCCTTTCGTGGGTAGCATAACCCTTTACTGTTTCCACCAAATTAGGAATCAAATCATATCTTCTTTTCAGCTGGACATCAATATCTGCCCAAGCTTCTTTTGCTCTATTTTTTAAAACTACCAGGCCATTAAAAACAGCTATTATCCAGACAATAATAATTGCTATAACGGCTAAAACTCCCCATAAAAATAATGACATGTTTAAATTTAGCGAGCCAAATAGATTTTTTCGAGGAGAGGGTGCCCCGTAGAGAGGCTCTCCCCGCAGAAAAAACTATTCGGCGAGCAATTATTTTGGCAAATTGTTAGCCAATTCGCTTATATGCGGATGCTGGGTAACAAATTTGTAATTAAATAATTTTAAAACTGTTAAAAAGTCTTCAAGCTCCGACCTAAACGCTTCGGGACCAGAAAACACCTCCCACAACTGCACTACAAGATTCTTTGTATAATGGTGTAAAATTTCATAATCTGATTTATTTTTTAAGTAGTTTATTATTTGCTTAAACTCCCCTCTGTCCAGCCAAATACCTCCACACATTTTGCAAAAATCTACCTTTGTTTTTGATTTATCATATGCCACCTCCACTAGCCCTGCTCGGCACACAGGGCAATGTTTATTTAAACGAGATAATTGAAACTTCCCTTTATCCCGCCATAAATCAAAATCCACCCAGTTTAGTTGCTCGTCACGAGCGTCTTTTGCTCTTCTCAGTTCGTTTTTATCAAACCACATACCCAAACACTTTGGACAATAATCAACCTCCACTAAATGAAATAAAACTTTTTCTAATTGTTCGTTATCAATTGGGCAATTCATTATATTAATAATACCAAAATTTTCACAAAATACAACAAAAAAAGCCCCACAAAAGTTGTGGAGCTACGGCGGTGACGAGAAGAGCCCCATTTTTGTCACCCTTGGGATTTCTGTGGTTTCTGAGCTCTCCCGGGCCAGTATCGGTACTTTTCCAATCCCGACACGGAAAGAGATTCCTTGTCAAAGAACCCAAAAGCTTTAAAGAAGACAATTGTGAGCACCACACCCCTTACTATTTCCCAAAAAGACGGCACGCTAACATAGTCCATCGCTGTTCTCCTATCAAGGAACTAGTTTCGCGTAGTATTTATTTTAAATAATACATCATATTTATATGCTTGTCAAACCAAAAGAGGGGCTTACGCCCCCCTTTTGGCAAAAATCAAAAATTTGAAATTAGAAATTATTTTAGTACCCACCACCCATCATTGGATTTGGTGGCATATGGCCATGATCATCATCCTTTTTTGGTAAATCTGCTACAACCGCTTCTGTTGTCAAAAGCATTGAAGCTGATGATACTGCATTTTCTAATGCGGTTCTTGTTACTTTGGTTGGATCAACAACTCCTGCTTGAATCAAATCCTCATATTTCATTGTTCCGGCATTAAACCCAAAATTACCTTGACCCTCCTTTACTTTTAGGATAACCTCTGCGCCATCTATTCCGGCGTTTTCAGCTATTTGCCTTATTGGTTCTTCAATCGCCCTTTTCAAAATATTCACTCCGGTTTTTTCGTCTCCCACGGCTTCTATGCTCTCAAACACGGGCAAGGTCCTCAACAAAGCAACTCCTCCTCCTGGTACAATTCCTTCCTCAACAGCAGCCCTTGTTGCATGCAAAGCATCTTCCACTTTATGCTGTTTTGCTTTTTGTTCAATTTCAGTAGCGGCTCCAACCTTTAACACCCCTACTCCACCAGATAATTTTGCTAATCTCTCCTGCAATTTTTCTTTATCAAAATCAGAAGTTGATTCATCAATTTGGGTCCTAATATTATTTACTCTTGCGTCAATAGCAGACTTTTCTCCTTTTCCTTCCACAATGGTTGTATTTTCTTTTGTAGAAATAACTCTTCTTGCTTGACCAAGCATCTCTACCTCCACTCCTTCCAATTTCATTCCTTTTTCTTCCGAAATCAACTCACCACCAGTCACTGTGGCTATGTCTTCTAACATTTCCTTTTTTCTATCTCCAAACCCAGGAGCTTTTACTGCTAACGCAGTAAAAATTCCCCTTAGTTTATTTACAATTAAAGTAGCCAGCGCGTCTCCTTCAATATCGTCCGCAATTATTACCATTTCTTTTTTACCCATTTTTATCAGCTTTTCTAGCAAGGGTAAAATCTCCTGCAAAGATGATATTTTTTTGTCTGTTATCAAAATATACGGGTCTTCTAAAGAAGCTTCCATTTTTTCTGCGTCTGAAACCATATACCCCGAAACATACCCCCTGTCAAATTGGAGCCCTTTTACAACCTCTTTTGACAAACCAAATGTTTTTGATTCCTCAACCGTAACCACACCGTCTTTTCCAACCTCTTGCATAATTTCAGCTATTTTTTCTCCAACCTCTTTATCTTGAGCTGAAATTGTTGCTACCTGTGACATTTCTTCTTTTGTGCTAATTGGCTTTGACATTTCTTTTAAGGCCAATACAACTGCGTCTTTTGCCTTAATTATTCCTGCTCTCAAGGCCAAAGGATTGGCTCCAGCTGCAACATTTTTTAAGCCTTCTGTTGCAATAGACTGACAAAGAACAACCGCTGAAGTTGTACCGTCACCAGCTATGTCATTTGTTTTTGAGGCCACTTCTTTTATAATTTCTGCTCCAATATTTTCAATATTATCTTCCACTTCAATTTCCTTTGCAATTGAAACTCCATCGTTTGTGATTGTGGGAGAACCGTATCCAGACCCCAAAACAACATTTCTGCCCTTTGGGCCCAATGTCACTTTTACCGCGTTAGCCACTTTGTCTAATCCTGTTTTTAAACTTTTGCGAGCATCTTCGCTATATTTTATTTGCTTAGCCATATTTTAAATAAATTTTAATTTTTTT
>CAZIJR010000036.1:0-4893 GCA_964539855.1 uncultured Candidatus Saccharibacteria bacterium | reverse complement strand
CACTTTTAGCCTACAGGACTAAGAGGGCTAGCCCCGAGCCGATTAGAATTATGGAAATTATCTTTTGAAAGATAATTTTTTTTGATATTTCTTCGCGAAGTAATTTAGGCCAAAGCAACGTAAGAAACAAAGTCATAAAAAATAGAAATACATATTGTAGGCCGTTTAAAGAGTTTACTATGGGCAAAAACGCCACAGGAGCCAGGGCAATTGCGTAAGATTGAAGAATTCCCGCTGTACCTCCAGACGCGTTAGTAAAGGCAAATATAATGCCTGTTTTTTTGTTTAAGATATTTCTTTTTTTGAAAATGTCTTTTCTATTTTTTTTTGATAAAAGAAACAAAAGGGCGATTATAAATGCAAACATTCTCATCCAAATTAATCCTAGTAAAAACGGCTCTGATAAAAAAATAAATTTTGAAAAGATATAGTCAAGGGCAAATAAAAAAGATGCGATTATAGTGGGTTTTAAATAGCCCCTTGTTGCTTCACGATTTTTACCTACAGAAATTAGGATACTTCCTAGTAGAAGCAATACAAAAGCAAAAATATTTGTTTTACTCACTATGCTTTGATTCCAGACAAGCCATCCTAAAATAAAGATGAAAATAGGTTGGGTAGCACCAATAGTAGTGACTACTTTTGTGACGTCATATTTTTCTATTGCCCAGTACATAGCATAAAGCCCGCCCATAAAAACAACGGCTTCAACCATCATCAGTAACAATATACTAACGCCCGGAATTGAGAAATTTATAAAAGGTAAAAAAATAAGTACAAGTATATTTGAAAGCCCTACAAAAAAAATGTAAGAATTTGGTTTTGGAGGACCAGCCAAAATTAGTTTGTTTCCTAAGGATGATAAGCTAAAAAAGAAATATGCCAATATTATTACTGATAGCCATGTAATTATCATATGATTGTTGTTTTACTTAAAAATTTTCTTTTTGAAAAACTCGATTAAGATAATTTCTATCAAACTTACACCGCAAATTAAAAGCCAGCCTTGAGCCCCTATCGCTTGCGTATGCAGGAGCGCCTGTAGCGGTGAGAAATAAATTGCCAGTAAAAGCAGAATTAGTCCGACTCCTGTGGCAAGAACCAAATACCGGTTTGAAAAAATATCTTTTCTAAAAATAGTTCTTTTAAATGACCGGACGCTAAACGCGAAGACTAAGGAATCAAAACACATTAAAGTAAAAACAATTGTGCGCGTTTTGTCTATATCGCCGGTTATTTTCCATATAAAGAAAAAAGATAAAAAAGCCGCCAACCCTGTGATAACAAATATGGCAGCCATCCAAAGTTTTATGGGATTGTTTAGTATGGGCTCTTTTGGATTTCTGGGCTTTTCATCCATTAAGCCTTTGGTATCTTGTTCTGTGGTTAGCGCAATATCTGGAAATCCATCTTCAACAAGGTTTATCCATAGAATTTGAGCCGGTAATAACGGTAAAGGAAAGCCAAGAGCCATGGCAGATAAAAACAAAAATAATTCAGAAAAATCATCTGCAACCAAGTAAACAAGTACTTTTCTTATGTTTTCAAAAATAATTCTTCCTTGCTCTATTGCCTGAACTACTGTATTAAAATTATTATCCAGTAGAACCAAATCTGAAGATTCTTTCGCCACATCAGTGCCAGACCCCAATGCCACACCTATATCCGCATACTTTAAAGCCGGCGCATCGTTTACCCCATCTCCTATCATTGCAACAATTTCTCCATTGGCCCGTAAAGCTTCTATAATTTGCATTTTATGGCGGGGAGAAACTCTGGCATATATCAAAACGTTTTTTGCAGCTTCTTTTAATTCTTCATCATCCATTTTATCTAAATCACTTCCTTCTATTATATTACGGTCTTCTCCATCAAGGCCAATTTCAGTTGCAACTGCTTTTGCAGTAAGGCGGTGGTCTCCAGTAATAATAATTGTGCGTATCCCCGCTTTTTTTGTAATAGCTATAGATTCTTTTGCGTCGTGCCTTAGCGGGTCTTTAAGCGCTATAAAACCTGCCAACTGAAGACCGGTTGTTAAATCGGAAAGATTTTTATATTTTGTTTTTGGGCCATATTCTTTAAACGCACAGGCAACAACCCGCAAGCCTTTTTCTGTTAATGATTCGAGCTTCTTGTTAAGCTTATCTAAGTCAGATTTTTTAAGCTTTGTTTTTTTACCGTCAACGTCTAAGTAGTTAGAAAAAGATATTATTTTTTCCGGAGCTCCCAAAACAAACAAAACATTTTTTTTAGAATTTTGTTTGTGCAGACTGGCTGCATATTTAAACTCCGGATCAAAGCTTATTCTATCTAAAATGGGATAATTTTTTTCAAGTTCGCGTTTATTTAATCCTGCCTGCATACCTGCTAACAATAAGGCCTGTTCCGTGGGTCTTCCTCTTATTATCCAAGATTCCAACCCAGAGGTCGGATTTTCCACAAACGCCTCGTTTGTTAAAACAGCAATTTTAAGGGCGGAAATGTGCGATTCAATGCCATTGGCTTTTTCTCCTTTTAGAATTCCGTTAATGTTTTCTGATAAGAGTTCTTTTGTACTGGTTAAAATGTGACTTACTTGCATTTTGCCTTGCGTTAAAGTGCCTGTTTTGTCTGTGCATATTACGGTTACGCTTCCCAATGTTTCAGTGGCAGCCAATTTTCGTACCAGTCCTTTTTGTTTTAAAATTCTTCGCATTCCAAAAACCATGATAACTGTAATGGCGGGAAGTAGTCCTTCGGGTATTGCAGAAACCGCCAGAGCTAAAGCAGCCACAAAAATTTCTGAGAAAGATTTTTCAGTAAAATAACCCTCTATTATAACTATAATAATCAAGGATAAAATAATCCCGCCAAGGATTCCTGATAAATAAAAGATTTTTTTTTGCAATGGAGTTTTGCGTTCTTTTGTTTTTTTAATGAGCAAAACAACTTCTCCTATCTGGGTTTCAGCCCCCGTGGCTGTAACTATAATCGTGGCTTGCCCTTCTTCTACAATTGTGCCCATAAAAACCATATTTGTTCGGTCTGAAACTATTGTTTTTTCGGCAAGCGATCCGTCAGATTTTTTGTCTGAGGCAATCCATTCCCCTGTGAGAGCTGATTCATTAATCCTTAATCCTTTGGATTCCATTATTCGGGCATCAGCTGGCACCTTATCGCCGGGTCTTAGGGTAACAACGTCTCCTTGGACCAAATCTGCGCTGTCAATTTCTTTTTCATAGCCGTCCCTTAAAACTCTAGCCCGTACTTTTACAATTTGTTTTAAGGCGAGCAAAGAGTTGTTGGCCTTGTTCTCTTGCCAGAATCCTACGGTAGTATTTATAAATAAAACAACAATAATAAAGATAGTATCTGTGTAATGCTTTAGAAAAAAAGAAATCGTTACCGTTACCAGCAATATGTACATCAAGGGGCTGTTAAACTGGCTAAAAAATAGTCTTATTTTTGAGTACGGTTTTTCTTTGGGTAGGATGTTGTGGCCGTGTTCTTTTAATCTTTTTTTTGCCTCTTTAGATGTAATTCCGTTTTTATTGCTCTTTGTATGCAAAAAAACCTCTGAAAGGGGAACTGAGTGCCAATTTAAGTTTATTTTATTCATATTTTATTATTGTATCAAAAAATCGCCCAATCAACAGGCAGGCGACCGCTAAAACTGTAATCTCCAAATAATACATCTGTAATACCTTCCCCCTCGCTTCCAGGTAGCCAAGCTGCCACCACCCCGTCCCATTCATTTATATATCTTTTAATATCTAAAGGTCTGCCCGAAACAATTACTACTATCAATTTTTTGCTTTTTGCTTTAACTTTTTGTATAGTTTCCAAATCTTCAGCGCTTATGCTTGGATTGGCATTGTCTCCCCATCCTTCCGCGTAAGGTTTTTCTCCTACCACGGCGATGCCCACATCTGCGAGGTTGTTATCTCCAGAAAAGTCTCCGTTAAGATTATATTCGACATCAGTATTTTTAGAAACAGTTTTTTTTATTGCTCCAAAAACAGTAGTACCCACAATACCGTAATTTCCATCAATTCCTTGCCACTCTGTTGTCCATCCTCCTGCCTGACGCCCCAAGTTATTTGCTGACGATCCCGCAACTATAATTTTATTTTGTGATTTAGACAGTGGAAGAGCCGAGTTTTCATTTTTTAATACAACCTGAGATTTACGAACCGCCTCCCTGGCTAAAGCGCGGTGATCTTTGCTTCCTATGATAGATAGCTCTTCCGGATCGGCTTGAGGACGATCAAACAACCCCGTCTTAAATTTTGCTGTTAAAATTCTTCTTACCGCATCATCCAGCCGTTCCTTAGATATGTCTCCATTTGCTAATGCTTTTTGCATATTAGACATAAAATCTTTATATTCAAAAGGAGTCATTACCATATCTACGCCCGCATTAATCGAATTTACCAATGATTCATACCTGGTAGAAGAAACCTGGTATACGCCGTACCAATCAGAAACTATAAATCCGGAAAAATTAAGTTCTTTTTTTAACACGTCTGTTAAAAGATAGTAGTTGCCGGTATTCATTTCACCGTTCCATGTGGCCGTGCCCACCATGACCGCTTGCACTCCACTATTTACCGCTTTTTGAAAAGGAGCTAAATGTGTCTGACGTAATGATTTCTCATCCAAAGAAATATTTCCTTCTTCTATTTTAAAATCTTTATTACGGGCAGTTCCGTATTCCATAGCCCCTCCGCCAACAAAATGTTTAGCGGTAGCCAATACATTTAAATAATTATTTGAGGAGTTTTGGATTCCTTCTAAGTATGCAACTCCTAATTTTGCGACATTTGCAGAGTCTGATCCAAATGTTTCATAAGTTTTACCCCAGCGGATATCTTGAGCGACATCAAGATTAGGAGAAAAACTCCAATAGATTCC
>CAZIJR010000035.1:0-5518 GCA_964539855.1 uncultured Candidatus Saccharibacteria bacterium | reverse complement strand
CATCAATCGTTTCTTTGATATAGAAATTCTGAACTCCCAGGTTTACCATATCCTTGACGCCAAATATTGGCGCCATTTCCGGCTCCAATCTAACCGCGTCTTCACCACCGACACGGAACACAATAATGGTTCCTGTATTTCCTAGCACTGCTTGCTGAACCGCTGGAATAAGCTGTCCCATATATTGATGGGCCACCGTTAGACAAATACCGTATTTACGAGCTTCAGACAATATATTTTCAAAAGTCTCTGTCATTAAATTGTGAAACTCATCCACATAAAGATAATAATCCTTTCTTTCAGCCTCAGGCAATGCTGCTCTTGCCATGCCTGCCTGTTTGATTTTTGTAATAAACATTGAACCAAAAAAACTTGCGTTTTCCTCACCCAATTTTCCTTTAGATAAATTTATTAAAATAATTTTTCCTTCGTTCATTAGCTTTTCCAAATCAACCTTGTTTTCCTCCTGTCCAAAAATACCTCGCAAAGCAGGGTCAGATAAAAATTGTGCGAGCTTGTTTACTAAAGGGATAATGGCTTCTGTATCATATTTTTCTGACCAATCGGCAAACTCAATAGCCCAAAACCTCTTAACCATATCATCTTGAATATATTCCACCACTAGCTGACGATAATTTCTATCTGTAAGCATGGAAATCATGCCTCGCATAGTTCCATGAGGATAATCTAAGAGAGCCAAGCAAGTAAAACGAAATACGTGTTCTAACCTGGGCGTCCAGTTAGCACCAAACTGTTTTTCTAACACCTCTATTAAACCTTGCGTTAATTGGTGCTTAAAGCCTGAATCAATATTAGCTAAAGGGTTAAAGGAAATGGGATATTTAGAATCTGATGGGTCAATAAGCACCACGTCATCTATGCGGTCTTCCGGAATAAAATTTAAAATTTCTTCTATAACGTCTCCGTGTGGATCTATAAAACAAATACCGTGGCCATACCCTACATCTTGGCGTACAAAAAGCTCTAGAAGTTTTGACTTTCCTACTCCAGATTTACCTACTATATACACATGCCTACGCCTGTCTACTCTATTGA
The DNA here is from genome assembly GCA_964539855.1 of uncultured Candidatus Saccharibacteria bacterium. Lineage (GTDB taxonomy): Bacteria > Patescibacteriota > Minisyncoccia > Minisyncoccales > Staskawiczbacteraceae > XYD1-FULL-39-28. The sequence continues at coordinate 4,462 of CAZIJR010000035.1, read as the reverse complement.
TTCCAAAAATAAACTTTTGCTCCTGCAAAGCAGCTTCATAATTGGTTTTGCCAATAAAAGAACAATCTTCTGGATCTACTGATCCATAAATAGGAAGTTCTGGTGGTGGAGGAGCTAGTTTAAATCTACGTATTCTGTTATTATCTACCATGCCAATTTATAATTTAATGTTTTTAATTATCATAGCTTTTTAACACCTCTTAGACAAGTTTAAATTATGCTACTTCTTTGTTATAACACTGCTCACAATACACAATCTCCGGGCGATCCGGCGCATATGATGTCTCGAACTCATTAGCGCATCCTGACTTCATACATTTTCTGTGCCAAAGTTTGCGCGGATTACGTAGCGCCATTCGGTCTTGTCGCCGGCAATGAAAACATTTTTCCGGCAACGGCAACCCCATGCTTCGATAAAAATCGAGTTCGGCTTTCGTAACCTTAAATGCTGTCGTGCAATTGTAATATTGGCTCTTATCCTCTTCGCTTAATTGAGTTTTGCATAAAATTGTTTTTTCCAGAATAGAATCATCCACTTCTTTTATTGTTTGAGAAATATTATCTGTTTTTATATCGATTTGATATTCCCTATCTTTCCTATCATACCACCTATATCCCTGCGCTAATGCTTGTTCCTTGGTCAAGGGAAAATAGTCCTGCGCAACAGTTTCGTTGTATGCGAACGAAGAAATTGAAGCCGGAAAAAATTCTCCCCACTCCCCTGTTTTTTTCATATACCCAATGATTTTAGACATCAAAACTTCGTATTCTTCTTTAGTATACTGCTTATTCAAAATACAATAATTTTTCTTCCTCAAAGACACACATCCAAATAAATTATTACTGTTATAGCAAAGATCAGTATAATATGAATCAAACACATCCCAGGTTTTTGCTACAAATGCACAACGAGTTGCAATACACCCTTCAGCCTCATAGCTCAATTCACTAAATACTTCTGTAACATCATAGCTTTCCTTAGAAAACCATGCATCTTGAGAATAATTAATATTTTCAGCATGACGACAATTAAAAGAATTAAAAACGTTTTTTACTTCTACAAGATAGTCTCCTGTAGAGTGTACCATATTTAGACCAACGTAGTATTTGTGCGGAAGATTAAGCTCAATTTCACGCATTTTTTTACGTGCCTCTTTTATTGTTTGGTGTGTAAATTGAAATTCTTTAAATCTTTTACTATATTCCTCTTTTGTTAATTGGTTATTGAACCAATTATATGTTTTTTTGCGAAGTCCGGAACATCCGAAGCAAGATGTACATCCTCGGCAACCTTTCAAAAAATGACTATCGACACAATCAGCACAATTTTCAAGATATGCTGATCGGCTACATTTAACACAGTTTACTAATTCATAACCTCTCTCGCATTTTTCTGATGCGTACGAGTCAACACAATCACGACATTCCTGATTCCAGTATCCATACGAACAATTTTCACTTTTACCAGAAGAAACACATAAATAGCAATTCTTATTATTTTCAGATTGGTTAGTATATTCAGAATTAATACTTTGACTATTTGCCATTGCAATGCGAGGAGTTTTTAAACGCAAACGCTCAAACTGCTCAAAGAATGGTTTTGAAAAATCATAGTCTTGACCGTATTCCATTGAATCCCATTTATCGGACCACCAACAAGTCTGGCAATACACTTTCCCCGCATAATCTGGATTATGAATTGAAACAATACTTTTTTTGCATAAATCACACGGTCTCTGATAAAAAATCCACTCATTACGATTAGTTAATCTTCGCTGATAGCGACATTTAGGACAAAATGTTGGAGGCGGCACTTTTATCTTCTCGTAGAACTCAAAATCATCGGGCTCTATTACGAACTCGTTATGACAGTTCTGACATTGTTTAGTTTGTGATTCTACTCCCATGTTTTTTTAAATTAGCGGTTTTTTGCCGTACGGCAAAAAACCGCTATAATTATACTACTTCTGCGTTGTAACAGCTTTCGCAGTAAATAATCTCCGGTCTCTCCGGGGCATAGCTGGTCTCAAATTCATTAGTACACCCTGGTTTCATGCACTTCCTGTGCCACAAAAACAACGGATTTTTCTTTTTCCGACGCTCTGTGTGTCGACAACTAAAACAGAGGCGTGGGAGCGGTATTAAAAATCGTCTATAAAATCCGAGTTCTATTCCTATTATCTTATATGCATTTTTGCAGTATTCACACTGGATAATTTCATTTAAAATACTATCTTTAACATCTTTTATATCATCGGGCATATCATCGTCTTTCAAGGTTATTTTGTATTCTCCAAAAACCTTATCACGCCACGGGTATCCTTCCTTCACGGCTTGTTCCTTCAACTTTGGGTAGTATTCTATTGCCATTGTCTCATTATAGGCAAACGGAGAAAATTCTATTGGAAAAAATTCACCATATTTGTAAATTCTTCCAGCTTTATCTGTATAGGGCATATCATCCATGTGCTTTTTTATTTTGGACACAAAAGTCTCATAATCTTTTTTTGCGTACTGCTTATTTAAGATACAATAATTTTTACTACGTAACCCAACACAACCAAATAAACTAACCGACGAGTGACAACCCAAACAATATTCTGAATCCTGCATAGCTGGCCAGCAGTCAAAACAAAATTTTATATTTTGACAATTATCGCCGCATGAAGTTGATTCGTATATTAATTCTGAGTTTTCTCCCCAACTAGTGTAGTCATAAGAATCTTTTACACTTTCTGCAAAATTCTGCGAATAACGGACGTTCTCGCATCCCCCGACTTCAAAACAATTAAAGGAATCTTTTGAATTATAAACATAATCACCAGAAACATTTTTATTGTGGTTGCCGTGAAGATATTTTTTTGGTAATTTAAATTTAAATTCATCGAACTTTTCCTGAATTTTTTTTACTTCTGAAAAAGAGCCTGTGTTAATTTTTTCTATTTCTTTTAAATAGTCTTCTTTAGTATAAGGTTTGTTGAATATATGATATTGCTTATTTCGCAAATTGAAACAACCAAAACAATCGCTACAGTTTATACATTCCTCACAAAATCTAAGATTTCTACAGTTTTCAATATTCATGCAATTAAAACACTGAAAACTATTCCCAGCTTCATAAACTTCATAGCAAAGTTCACAATTTACGAGGGCGTAAGAATCCATAGAATCTTTAGTATATGTGAAACCAGCGCAATATTGGCAGTTTTCGTTGTTATTACCATTAAAACAGAGGTAGCAGTTTTTTAAATACGAGGCCTGGTTGCAATAATCACTATTAACAAACCCACGGATAGATCGATTAGGCAATGGGACAGAATCATTAAGTTCTTTCAGCTGTTCTAAAAACGGCCTTGAAAAATCAATTTCCATCCCAAAATCCATAGGATCCCATTTGTCTGACCACCAATAATCGTGGTCATAAATTTTTACATTAGCTTCTTCTGGGTAAGTGGAGAATACTTTTTTTCCTTCTCTCGCTTCTGTCTTCTTATACAAATTATTTTGGTTCCAAAATATCAAGCGCCTTATTGCCCTGCACTCCGGGCAAAAAGTAGGAGCTGGTACCTTTATCTTCTCGTAGAACGCAAAGTCATCGGGCTCTATTACAAACTCGTGTTTACAATTCTGGCAAATTTTTGTTTCTTTATTTCTCATGTTATTTCTACTATCACGTTTACTGTCAGGTTGCCGTAGGGCAACCTGGTCTTTCAAAACTTTTTTGTCTCGAGACAAAAAAGTTTTATCTATCTTTTTTATCACGTGACACCTCACGTGAGGGATAACGTTACTGGTTACGTAACCTAGGCTACTTCTGCGTTGTAGCAGGCTTCGCAGTATACTATCTCCGGTCTTTCTGGCGCGTAAGATGTCTTAATATCAGCTCCGCATCTAGCACATTTTCTATCCCACAGTTTAAATGGTGTACGCTGAGCCAGGCGCCTATAATGCCTGCAGTTAGAACATAATCTTGGCAACGCTAAATTCATCTTTCTATAAAATTCTAATTCAAATTTAGTAATTTTAAACGCTCCCATACATTGGTGTGTACACTTTCCCTCATGCTCACATCCTATGACTTGGTTTAAAATATCATCTTGAACATCTTTTATATGGTCTGGTAAATCCTCTTGTTTTAATGTAATAGTATGTTGTTTTATGTCTGGCTCTCTCCATTTAAAACCTGCTTCTAAAATTTGTTCTTTTGTTTTGGGATAATATTCTTGAGCTATGGTTTCGTTATAAGCAAAGGGACTCAATTCTGCTGGGAAAAATTCGCCATACTTATATACTCTGCCCTTTTTATCTACATATGGCATTTCATCCATGTGCTTTTTTATTTTGGGCAAAAGAGCTTCGTATTCCTCCTTAGTATATTGCTTGTTTAAAATACAATATTTTTTGCTACGAAGCCCCACACACCCAAACAAATTAGAAGAATTTTTACACGCATAAGTATAAT
>CAZIJR010000034.1:0-5650 GCA_964539855.1 uncultured Candidatus Saccharibacteria bacterium | reverse complement strand
TAGGGGTAGGGGTGGTTTCCAGCACCATAGTCGTAAAAAAATATTTAGACATATAAATTTATGAATCCTGAAAAGCCATCAGAATTATCTCCAGAAGACAAAAGTATAAAAAGAGAAGTTTTTACTGATATGAAAGAAACAGGACGTGGTGAGGCTCCAAAACCCCAGCAAGATTGGGATTTGGTTTGGGTCATATCTGGACCAGATATGGATATTGCAGAAGATTTTCAAGGAAACAAAGAAGTTCTATTTAACAAAGACGACAAATCCGCAGAAAAAGATGCGGAGAGAAAAGTTAACGAGAGTAGAGAGCGATTTGAGACAGGCATAAAAGTTGCAAAGGAAGTTACCGCTCTACGTTTAGGAAAGAGAGTAGAAGAACTGACAATGGACGACTTGATAAATAATAGCCCAGATGTTTACTGGAATGGTGGAGATTGGCAAAATGCTAATTTGCGACAACGCATTAAGGAAGGTTTTTTGGATAGATATAATTTTCCTTCTGAAAAAGTAATTGTTTCTCCGGATTTTGGCATACAAAATACTGGCGATAATTTTGACAAAATTGAAGATAGTGTGATTGAAAACAGAAGAAAAATTGCTATAGTCAGCGATACGTATCATTTACCAAGAGTTAGAAGGCTTTTGTGCAAAGAAGGTTGTAAAATTAGCGAAGAAGATTCTATACTTTATCCGTCTGAACCAAGGAGAGTTCCTGTTGGGAAAGCTTTAGGAGAAATAAAAAAAATTCCTGGATACACGCATAAGGGTATTTTAGGAAACCCAAATAAATAAATTATTGCCGGGTCGTCTAATGGTAGGACTGCGCCCTCTGGAGGCGCCTATCTAGGTTCGAGTCCTAGCCCGGCAGCTAAGGTGGAGGTTACGAAGTAACCGCAACACTTACTCCGCACCACAGTGCGGAGATGCAATAAAAGTATTTTAAACGGCTCTGGTGTTCCGATTCTATCGAGAATCCTCGACTGTGTCGGGACATCTGAGCCGTTTTTGGTATTGAAAACATGTTGGTTTGGTAATAAAATTGAATAATCTTTGTGTTTGAAGTATTATTTAATAAACCAATGCAGAAACCATATTATGAAAAACCTAACCTCAAACTTTATCAAGCAAATTGCTTAGATGTTTTGGCACAGCTTCCTGAAAATTCTGTTGATATGATTTTTGCCGATCCGCCATATTTTCTTTCGAATGGGGGATTCAGTTTGCATGCCGGTAAAAGAGTAAGCGTTGATAAGGGGCAATGGGACGTTAGTAATGGATTAAAAAAAGATTTTGACTTTCATCTTGAATGGATAAAAGCTTGTCATAGAGTTTTAAAACCTAGCGGAACGATTTGGATTAGCGGAACTTATCACTCAATTTATCAATGTGGTTTTGCCTTGTTGGTTAACAAGTTTCATATTTTAAACGATATTGCATGGTTTAAACCAAATGCTTCACCGAACTTAAGTTGTCGTTTTTTTACCGCTAGCCATGAAACTTTGCTTTGGGCTAGAAAGGACAAAACAGCAAAACATGTTTTTAATTATGATTTAATGAAAAATGGAAACTGGCCAGAGGATCAACTTAAAAAACCAAATCTTCAAATGCGTTCTGTTTGGGCAATAGGAACTCCAAAACCTACTGAAAAAAAGTTTGGGAAACATCCGACACAAAAGCCAGAGGACTTATTAAAAAGAATTGTGCTTGCAAGTACTAATAAGGGAGATCTAGTCTTAGATCCTTTTACGGGAAGCTCAACAACAGGAATGGCTTCTTATCTTTTCGGACGAAATTTTATTGGAATTGATACGGAGCCTAAATTTTTAGATGTTTCAATAAAAAGATTTGAAGAGTTAGATCAAAATTTAAAAAATAAGCTCAATAAAATATAATATTATGGCAAATAGTAAATCTTGGTCAAAAATTTTTAGTGATTATAAAATATTGGATCACGATTTTAATAAATCACCATTTGAAATATCTGCAAGCCAAATAAAAAAATCATGTCAAAAATTTAAAGAAACTGGAGCGAAGGAAGTTCGCATATTGTGTTCACAGGCACACAGGGAAAGCAGGCCAGACATTTTTACAAAAAATAGTTTATTTTTATTACCAGTTAAAAATGGTTTTTATAATATTATTCAGGGAGAGGGATATATTGATATTCCAATTATAAAAAAAGAATTTAGTGTATATCCATCAAAATTAGATTTTACATTAGACACTTCTATTGTAGGAGATTCTGAAATGCAACATTTAGATTATGCGTATGCATCTAGTTTAATTAGAACATTTACAGAGGATCCCTCCTTGGTTCTTACAATCAGAGGTAGAAAATATACGCCAGATTTTGATTTTTATGTAGGGAAACAGTTAATAAAGGTTTCAAGCGTTCAGACTGAAGTAGATGCAGGATATGAAGGTAAAAATAAAATTGTTTTAATTGAAGCAAAGAATTTTAATGCTCCTAATATTATAATAAGACAACTTTATTATCCGTATAGACAATGGCAATCTCAGACAAAAAAGAAGGTCATCACTTTGTTTTTTGATAAGAATAAGGGTGAGAACATCTATTCTATCTGGCAATTTGAATTTACGGATCCTAAAAATTATAACAGTATAAAATTAGTTAAGTCAGGTAAGTTTAAAATAAAAGATACCAAATAATACACCGACCAAACAAGTATTAATGTTTGCAGAAGCATTAAGAAAAAAAGGCGTGGCCTTGGAAAATGTTTCAAATCCCAAAAAATAAATCTAACGTCGTCGAATGAGTTTAGTAGTTCAATGTGTCTTATTTAGTGACCAAGATGAGAGAAATATTTAATTTGTTATGGAATCTCCAGAAAAAAAATCAAAATTCCAAATATTAGTTAAATATTTTTTAGATAACTTTCCCTTTGAGATATTGATAGGGGAAGAGACTCCTAGAGGTTTTCAAGAAGAAAGAGCTAAATTTTATTTTGAAGAGATATCAGAGTTAGATTCTGCACTTAGAAAAATTGAAAAATACAGCGTTTATTTTTCTGAGTTTTACCCTGATTCACAAAAAATTTCTGAGGCAGAGGCCATCGAATACCATTGGCATTCCTATATCCAAGATTTTTATATTTTGGAGGAGAGGGCAAAAACTATCATTGGGGCACTCAAAAATGATTTACCTAGATATGATATTGGTAATCCAGAGGTTGCAAAACGATTATTATGTCATCTTAAAGACCAAATAACAATAAGCCTAAAAAAAGCACATGACCTAAGAGTCCGACATACACATAAAAAAATGGTAAGAAATTATGATTTGACAAGGGCAATAGCACTTAAGACAATTAAAAATAATACGGAGGGTTTAAAATTAAAGGTATCAGAAATAGATAAAAAGATTGAACAATTTACTACTAAAAGTAAAAATGATTATATTAAAATGGCAAATCGTAATGAATTAGGAATGAAGGAATTTAGAAATTTTTTTGCTCCCCGCTTCGGTTATCTTTTTGCTTTCTTAAACGAACACGATGTGTCAATTTTTAAAGTAGATTAAGGTTCTATCGTCATAAAATAAATTTAGTAAGGAAAAACTATGGTTTATTATGTAATACTTGGTTTAATAATTGTTGTTTTGGTTGGGGTTGCGGTAAGACTATATTTACTAAGAGAAGAGAATAAAAAGGAAGTTGAGGCAGTTGAAAAGGAAAGAGATGAATGTGTTTCTTTTGGAGAGGGAATAACCCTTTATCAAGACAAAATGGTAGCTAAAAAACAAGAATACAAGAACAAAATTTTAGATTTGATAAAAGAAAAGGGGAAAGTTAGTAACAAAGATATAAGGAACAGCCTGGGGGTGTCAGAGGCTTCAGCTACCAGGTATGCTGAAGAGCTGGAGACAGAGAACAAGATAAAGCAAACAGGTAAAACCGGCAGGAGCGTTTTTTATGAGTAATGTAAACAAACGGCTCAGATGTATCTGAGCCGTTTAAGGTAATATAAAAATATGAATATTAGAAAAGCTTGTATAAAAGACCTAAAGGATATTTTAGCCTTGAATTTTGCTTTGTTTAAAAAAGAGCATAAAGACTACGACAAAAGTTTTAATTTGAAATGGACTTATAGCAAAGGAAAAAAACATTTTACTGATAAAATTATAGAAAGAAATAGTTTTGTAGAGGTGGCTGAGTGGAAAGGTAAAATAGTTGGATATTTGTGCGGAGGAGTTTCTATTGGCAGATTTTCTAGAGAAAAGGCTAAATATGCAGAATTACACAACATGTTTGTTTTGGATGAATTTAGGAGTAAAGGGATAGGAACAAAATTAGCAAAAGATTTTATAAGCTGGTGTAAGAAAAAAAAGATTAAATATATAGCAGTGACAGCTTCTGCGAAAAACAATCTAGGCATAAATTTTTATAGAAAGCTTGGGTTTAAGGATTACAACCTAACTTTACAAATTATAAATAAAAAAGGCTAACATACCAGGTGTATTGAAAAATAAGATTATGCAGAAAAGAAATCAAAAAGCATATTTAGTTGGAGCTGGTATAGCATCGCTTGCTTCGGCGGTTTATTTAATAGAAGACGGCGGGTTTGACGGGAAAAATATATATATTTTTGAGGCATCCAATATAACTGGCGGTAGTTTGGATGGCGCTGGTACACCAGAAGAAGGATATATTGCTAGAGGAGGAAGAATGTTTTCTAAGGAAGTTTACAATTGCACGTATGATTTGTTTTCTAAAATACCAATAAGCGAGGCCTCGTCAAAAACATTGTTGGATGATTTTATTGATTTTAATAAGGAAATAAAAACTAATGCCAAGGCAAGGCTTGTACAAAAAGGAAAAATTATTGATTCTTCTGCGTTCGGCGTGAGTATCAATGATAGTGCAGAAATGATTAAAATTTTATCGCTTCCTGAATCTTATTTAAAAGATACAAAAATTAGTGATCATTTTTCTCCAGAATTTTTTAAAACGAATTTTTGGTTTATGTGGTGCACAACATTTGCTTTTCAGCCATGGAGTAGTGCAATAGAATTTAAGCGCTATGTCTTACGCTTTGTGCAAGAGCTTTCCCGCGTTAATACTATGACAGGAATTTTACATACGCGGTATAGTCAGCGCGATTCAGTGTCTATCCCCATAACAAATTGGCTAAAAAAGAACGGTGTTAATTTTTTGATGGAAAGCCGTGTTTCTTCTTTAGAATTTGGGGAAAATGGAAAAAAGGAACAAGTAGAAAAAATTGTTTATTTAAAAAATAAAGATAAAAAAGAGTTTATTTTGAAAAAAAATGATTTAGTTTTTTTGACAAATGGCTCAATGACCACAAATTCTACTTTTGGCAGCATGAAGAGCTCGCCGGCTATAAACAGAAATGATCTGCAAGACTCTTGGAAAATTTGGAATGATATTTCAAAAAAGCGTCCTCACTTTGGTAACCCATCAGTTTTTAGCAGCCAAATAGATAATTCAAAGTGGGAATCATTTTCAGTAACATTTAAAGATAAAACATTTAGTAATCTAATGGAAGGTTTTTCCAAAAATAAACCCGGAACTGGGGGATTGACCACTATTACAGATTCTAACTGGCTTTTGGCATTAGTTACTCCGCCACAGCCACATTTTTTAAATCAACCCAATAATATTAACGT
>CAZIJR010000033.1:0-5787 GCA_964539855.1 uncultured Candidatus Saccharibacteria bacterium | reverse complement strand
GATTTGGGGAAATAAGGTAAAGGGTGTAAAATAGATGAATAAAGTAACAAAAATGGAGATAAACAATCTCACTAAATTTAAAATAGACGAGAAAAGTTTTGCACAGGTTGCAAAAAAAGTTTTAAAAGGCGAAAATAGAGAAACAGAAACGTTGTCTCTGGCTTTTATTGGTAAAGATGAGATAAAGAAACTTAATAAAAAGTTTAGGCAAAAAAACAAAGCCACAGATGTTCTTTCTTTTAATCTAAAAGAAGAAAATATTTTAGGTGAGGTGGTAATATGTCCCGAAGTGGTCAAAGAAAAAGAAGAAGATTTAAAAAAAGTTTTTATCCACGGGGTTTTACACTTGCTGGGATATGATCATGAAAAAAGCGAAAAAGAAGCAGAAGAGATGGAAGTAAAGGAAGATTTTTATTTCAAAAATTAAAAAAAGAATTAAAAATTTTAAATGAAGGGTAATATTGTAACAGGTTTAGATATAGGCACTCATAGCATAAAAGCTTTGGCAGTGCAAAAAAAACAGAAAGGCTGGGAAGTTTTGTCTTACGCGGAGATTCCTTCTTTTGGGTTGAGGAAAGGAGCTGTGGTAAATGTGGAAGAAACCGCAAAAAATGTTCAGTTGATAATGTCGGGTCTGGAAAAAGATTGCGGAAAAAATATTAATTCTGTTTTTGTAAATATTGGAGGAAGTCATCTTTATGTAATTCCATCTGACGGCATAATTTCTGTCTCCAGGGCGGATCAAAGAATATCCAAGGAAGATATGGAAAGGGTTTTGCAGGCAACCAAAGCAATAAATATTTCCAGAAACGACGAAGTTTTAGATGTTATCCCTAAAGAGTTTATAATAGATGACCAAAAAGGCATAAAACAGCCGGTTGACTTAACAGGTATAAGATTGGAAGCAAAGGTGCTATTGCTTTGCGTTTTTTCGCCTTATTTTTTAAACCTTACCCAATCAGTCTTAAATACAAAGTTGCAAATTGATGACGTGGTGCCTTCACCCTTAGCCGCCTCGTGTGCTGTTTTGACTCCCCAGCAAAAAGAGCTGGGAGTTGCTTTAATTGACATTGGGGCCGCAACAACTTCTTTGGCTGTTTTCGAGGAAGGGGAGCTTATGCACTTGGCAGTTTTTCCTATTGGTTCCGGTAACATAACAAATGACATTGCTATAGGCCTTAAAACAGATGTTGCTGTGGCTGAATCCATAAAAAAACAACATGGGACTTGCGTGCTTTCAAAATCCGACAAAGAGAAAAAAATATCACCAACCGGATTTAAAAAACCTTCAGAGAAAAATAAAATAGAAATTTTTGACAAATCTTCATCGCTTAATTTTTCAAAAAAAGATTTGGTAAATATTATTGAGCCTAGAGTTTCAGAAATTTTAGACTTGGTGCAAAAAGAATTAAAAAAAATAGGAAGGCAAGAATTATTACCGGGTGGGATTGTGCTGACTGGCGGGGGAGCAAAAATTCCAAGAATAAAAGAGCTAACAAGAGAAACATTAAAACTTGCATGCGAGATTGGCATTCCCAGAAAAATTATAGGAATTCAAGAAGACCCTGCACTGGCTACTGTGGCTGGTTTGGCTTTAGGAGGGCTTGATTTTGATGATGAAGAAGGTATACTGGGAGTTGCTAAAGGATGGGGCTCTAAATTCAAAAAGATGTTTAGGGTATTCCTTCCCTAACATCTTATGCAACCAATTATAAAAATTATTGGAGTTGGAGGCTCTGGGGCTAATACTGTTTCCAGAATAGCAAAACTTGATATTGCAGGATTAGAACTGCTGGCAATAAACACCGATGCGCAAGCGCTCCATTTTTCCAAAGCATTAAAAAAAATTTTAATCGGTAAAAATATTACTCATGGATTGGGCACCGGAATGGATGCTAATTTGGGGTGCCAGGCCGCCAAAGAGTCCAGGCAGGAAATAATAGAAGTTTTAAAGGGTGCTGATATGGTTTTTATTACTTGCGGATTAGGTGGAGGAACTGGTAGCGGCGCCTCGCCAGTTGTGGCGGAAATTTCCAAAAGCCTTGGTATTTTAACTGTTGCGGTGGTTACTGCGCCATTTTCTTTTGAAGGCGAACAAAGAAAAAAAATTGCAGACACTGCGCTGGAAAATTTAAAGGATAAGGTGGACTCTTTACTGGTGATTTCTAACAATCGGCTTTTAAAAATTATTGATGAAAAAACAACCGTAGCAAACGCTTTTTTAATCTGTGACGATATTTTGAGTCAAGCGGTAAAAGGTATTACAGATTTGATTTTAGAGCCTGGTATTATAAATGTAGATTTTGCTTCTGTTGTTTCTATTATAAAAAATTCAGGCAGGGCAATGTTTGGAACAGGCAAAGCTTCGGGAGAAAATAGAGCAGTAGAAGCAGCTGAAAAAGCAATTAGTTCTCCTTTATTGGATTTTTCAATTCACGGAGCTAAAGGAGTTTTGTTTAATGCTGCGGGGCAAGATATTACTTTAAATGAAATTCAAGAAGCAGCCAAAATAATTACAAAAAATGTTGATTCCAAGGCTCAAATAACTTTTGGGGCGATAAAAGATAGTACTCTTAAAAAAGGCGAGATAAAAATTTCGGTAATTGCCACAAAACTCTAAAGTGGTTGTTCTTTATAACTTATCCACAGGTTTGTAATGCAAAGTGGGGCTTGACCTGCTTTTTTGATAGAGTAAAATAGAGTAATTGAATCTTTAAAAATAATTAACAAGGCATTTTAACAAACCTGTTGCCCAGAAAACACGTCCCAGAATTTTTGAGCAACGGGCTTATTAAAAGCAAATGCCTTTTTTTTGACCCTGCCTGCCGGCAGGCAGGCCCTAAAATATTATGACACCATCAGAAAAAGAGAATAAAATTATAAGCCATATAGAAAAAGTTCAAAAAAGAGATGGAAGAGTCGTTGATTTTGAGCAAGATAAAATTGAAAAAGCAGTGCACAAAGCCATTGTGGCCACAAATCAAGGGGATGGCAAAGAATCCAAAAAAGTTGCCGACCAGGTTATAAAATTGTTAAACCGTAGATTTAAAAAAGAGGAAATTCCCACTATTGAACAAGTTCAGGATATTGTTGAAGAAGCGTTAATTTTGGAAGACTTAGTAGAAACAGCTAAGGCGTATATATTATATAGAGAGCAGAGAAGGTCTATCCGCGAGGCATCACAAGCAGCCGATGATTCTTCAGAAAAAGTAGATAGCTATTTAAAAGAAATTGATTGGCAGGTAAAAGAAAACGCCAATATGACATTTTCTTTGCAAGGGTTAAACGAATATGTAGGTTCATATATTTCCAAAAAATATTGGCTAAATAAAATTTATCCAAAAGAAATTCGCGACGCTGCGGCCAATGAAGATTTTCACATTCATGATTTGCAGTTGCTGGCACCTTATTGTGCAGGGTGGGACTTGTATGACTTTTTGGTAAGGGGGTTTGGTGGAGTTCCGGGAAAAATAGAATGTGCGGCTCCAAAACATCTTAGGACCGCCATGGGTCAGCTGGTAAATGTTTTGTATACTTTGCAAGGAGAAACAGCAGGAGCAAATGCTGTTTCAAATTTTGATACTTTATTGGCTCCTTTTATCAGATATGACAAACTAAACTATGAGCAGGTAAAACAAGTAGTGCAGGAATTTTTATTTAATTGCATGGTGCCTACGCGCGTTGGATTTCAGACACCATTTTTAAATGTTTCTTTAGATATAAATCCACCGGAATATTTGGCAAAACAGCCTGTAATCATTGGAGGAGTCCCGCAAAATGAAACATACAGGGATTTCCAGCCGGAGATGGATATGTTTATAAGGGCGTTTTATGAAGGGCTGATGGAAGGCGATGCCTCCGGTAGGCCGTTTACTTTCCCAATCCCAACAGTATCAATTACAAAAGATTTTAATTGGGATAATCCTAATTTAGCTGCCATGTGGGAAGCAACTGCAAAATATGGTATAAATTATTTTTCAAATTTTATACATTCCGATATGAGTCCAGATGACGCAAGATCAATGTGTTGCAGACTAAGGCTGGACAATAGGGAGCTTTATAAGAGAGGAGGAGGATTGTTTGGGTCTTCCCCAAAAACTGGAAGCATAGGTGTGGTTACAATAGACTTGCCTAGAATAGGCTATCTTTCAAAAACAAAAACAGAGTTTTTAGACAGGCTCAGTCATTTGATGGAGTTGGCAAAAGAAAGCTTGGAAATTAAAAGAAAAGCTTTGGATGACTTTATGGAAAAAGGCCTTTATCCTTATTCAAGGCATTATTTGGAGGAGATGAAAAAAATGAGGAATACTTATTTTGGAAATCACTTTTCTACAATAGGAATTATAGGAATGAATGAGGCCTTGTTAAATTTTATAGGAGAAGACATAACCACAGAAAGAGGTAGAAAATTTGCGCTTGAAGTTATGGATTTTATGCGTGAAAAAATGATTAAGTTTCAAGAAGAGACTGGAAATTTGTTTAATTTGGAAGCTACTCCCGGAGAAGGCACAAGTTATAGGCAAGCAAAAACAGATAAAGAAAAGTATCCGGACATTATTACAGCCGGTACAAAAGAAGCTCCATATTACACAAACTCAACTCAGCTGCCTGTTGGATTTACAGATGATGTGTTTGAAGCTCTTGATTTACAAAACGAGCTCCAAACAAAATATACAGGCGGGACAGTCTTACACATATTTCTGGGAGAAAAAATTTCTGATCCTAATATGGCAAAAAGCCTGATAAAAAAGATTTTTGAAAAATATAGTCTACCATACGTTACCTTAACACCAACCTTTTCAATTTGTCCCACTCATGGTTATTTGTCCGGCGAACATTTTGAGTGCCCCCAGTGCACAATAAAGCAACCATGTGAAGTTTACTCAAGGGTGGTGGGTTATATAAGGCCGGTTCAGCAGTGGCACAAAGGAAAGCAAGAAGAATATAAAGAAAGAAAAGAATTTGTCACACCAACCGCAGTAAACGAAGTATTAAAAAAAGCAGAAGAAAAAGTAGAGGCTTAATGATTATTGCTGGACTCCAAAAGACAACTTTAATAGATTATCCAGGAAAACTTGCCTGTGTTGTTTTTTTGGCTGTTTGCAATTTTAGGTGTCCTTGGTGCTATTCTTCAGAATTGGTTTTACCTATTAAAATTGCCAAACAACCAAGAATAGATGAAAAAGAATTCCTCGATTTTTTAAGGAGCAGACAGGGTTTGCTAGAAGGAGTGGTAATTTGCGGAGGAGAGCCCACTGTAAATAAAGACTTACCCCAGCTTATACAAAAAATAAAAAATATGGGATTTAATGTAAAGCTGGACACAAACGGTTCAAACCCAGAAATGATAAAAAGTTTAACAGAACAAAAGTTGATTGATTATGTTGCTATGGATGTTAAGTCTTCTACCAATAATCCGGCATATAAAAATCTTTTGGGTGAGGGTGTTCGGTTCACTGATATTCAAAAAAGCGTTGAGTTTTTAAAAAATGGTAATCTTGATTTTGAATTTAGAACAACAGTAGTAAATACAATCCATAAAAAAGAAGAATTTTTGGAAATTGCAAAATGGATTGGAGGAGAAAATGTAAAATATTATTTACAAAACTTTTTGCCCACAAAAACTATTGATCCTGAATTTGAAAAAGTAAAGCCATTTAAAAAAGAATTTTTAGATGAGATTGTAAAAGAAATTTCTCCTTATTTTAAAACCTGCCAGGTTAGGTAAGTGCAATGACGGCGTCTAAAATATTATTTTTGCTTTCTGTTTCGCTAATTATAGGAATA
>CAZIJR010000032.1:0-5795 GCA_964539855.1 uncultured Candidatus Saccharibacteria bacterium | reverse complement strand
AATCACCCTGTGGATAACTTTTCTGGCAAAAAGTTCTCCTATGTATCTTGCACGGCCCTAATTTCCTCAAATTCGCAAAATGCGCTTTTGTAGGATAGCCCTTATGTTGCAAAAACCCGTATTTAGGGTATTTTTTATGATATTTTTTCATAATTCTATCCCGCGTAACTTTGGCTATAATAGAAGCCATGGCAATTGATAAAACTTTTGAATCCCCTTTTATAATAGACTTTTGTAAAATATCAGAATTAATTTTAAAATTTCCGTCTATCAATAAAAAATCAGGATGCAGTTTTTTTATGGATTTTTGCATTGCCAATTTTGAAGCTTCTAAAATATTTATTTTGTCTATCACTTTTTCTGAAACAATCCCAACCCCCCATTTTATATATTTATTTTTTGTTAAAACTTTATACAAACATTCCCTCTGTTTTTCAGAAAGTTTTTTTGAGTCATTTATTTTTTTAATATTTTTTATTTTTTTGTAATCTAAAATCATTACAGTGGCCGCCACAACTGGCCCAGCCAAAGGTCCTCTGCCTGCTTCATCCAATCCGGCAATAAACTTATATCCTTTTTTAGATAACTTTTTTTCTTCACTAAAATTCGGGTATTTCATTGCTGTATTGTAGCATAAAAAAACCGCGGAGCAGATCTATTGCACGCATGCAATAGTATCCGCTCAACGCGGCTCGGCAATCTGGAGCAAATGCTTCTTCGTCTTGCTTTGTTATGGAGCACGGAGGGTAACATCCCTAACTCTGCAAAAATAGAAGGAAACCAACCGGTACGCGCAATGCTCTGAGATCGCCCTTTTGCCCCGTGGCTCGGGGCTGGGTAGTTTGCACTCTAGATAAAATATATCATACAAAAAATGCCTTGTCAAGTTGTTAAACTATTTCAATTTGATAATATAAATGATTAATATGCCAAAATTTACACATTTACACGTTCACAGTCACTACTCTCTTTTAGATGGTCTAACAAAAATAGATGATCTTTTAGATCGCGTAAAAGAACTGGGTATGGAGTCTGTTGCCATAACTGACCACGGCGTAATGTACGGGGCTGTTGAGTTTTATAAAAAAGCAAAAGCAAAAGGTATAAAGCCTATCATAGGATGCGAAGTTTATGTTGCCGCAGGTAAAATGCAGGACAAGCAACCCGGCATAGACAGCGTAAGATACCACATGATTTTGCTGGCAAAAAATGAGCAAGGATATAAAAACCTTGTAAAACTTGTAAGTAAAGCACATTTAGAAGGATTTTATTATAAACCAAGAATTGACGAAGATTTATTAAAAGAGCACGCGGAAGGATTGATTGGTATGTCAGCTTGTCTGCAAGGCAAAATTCCAAGATTGCTAATGTCAAACAAAAATGAAGAGGCCGAAGCCTTGGCAAAATATTATGAGGAGCTATTTGGTAAAGGTAGTTTTTATTTAGAACTCCAGCCTCATCAAAAAATACCAGAACAGCTTACCTTAAATAAAAAGCTTATAGCACTTTCCCAAAAAACCGGTGTTCCTTTGGTTGCCACAAATGACATTCATTATTTAAAAAAAGAAGATTCTGAAGCACAGGACATTTTAATGTTGATAAATACAGGCGCTGACATTAACGACCCAGAAAGATTATCTATGACCCAGGATGATTTTTCTATGATAAGCCCAGAAGAGATGGCAGAGTTTTTTAAAGATGTACCGGAAGCCATTGAAAATACGCAAAAAATTGCCGAGAAGTGTAATTTCAATTTTGAACTAGGAAAAACAAAGCTTCCCCACTTTCCTGTCCCCGAAGGAAAAACTGCAGAGCAATATCTCACAGAACTTTGTGAGGCTGGATTAAAAAAAAGATTTGGTTCAATTGCGCACGAAGAGCAAATAAAAACAATACGCGAAAGGATGAACTATGAATTATCTGTTATAAACAAAACAGGTTTTGCCGGATATATTTTGATTGTGCAAGACTTTGTGAATTGGGCAAAAGAGAACAGAATTATTGTAGGGCCCGGAAGAGGGTCTGCAGGAGGCTCTTTGGTTGCATATTTAACCAACATTACTAACGTTGACCCCATAAAGCACGATTTGCTCTTTGAAAGATTTTTGAATCCAGAAAGAATTTCTATGCCAGATATAGATATGGATTTTGCCGACAGAAGAAGAGACGAAGTTTTAAAATATGTTTCCGACAAATATGGCCAAGACCACGTTGCCCAAATTATAACTTTTGGAACAATGGCAGCTAGAGCTGTTATAAGGGATGTGGGCAGAGCTTTACAATACACATATTCCTACTGCGACCAAATGGCAAAAATGATTCCTCTGGGAATGGACCTGAATGAAACCCTAGAAAAAGTTGACGAGTTTAAAGACAGATATGAAACTGATGAAATGGCAACCCGATTAATTGACCTTGGTAAAAAGCTTGAAGGAGTTGCCCGCCACGCTTCCACGCACGCCTGCGGGGTTGTGATTTCAGCTGAACCGTTAACAGACATTGTACCCTTACAAATGCCTACCAAATCCGATTCTGGAGTTATCACCCAGTTTGAAGGTCACAGCATTGAAGACCTGGGGCTTTTAAAAATGGATTTTTTGGGCCTAAAAAACCTTACTATAATAGAAGACACTCTATCCCGTATTTATGTTATACACAATAACTTAAAAATTGACCTAGATAACATTCCCTATGACGATGCAAAAACTTATGAGCTTTTGCAAGAAGCCATAACCACATCTGTATTTCAGCTTGAGTCTGATGGTATGAAAAGATATTTAAAGGAACTGCACCCCACTACTTTTGAAGATATTACTGCCATGGTGGCTCTATATCGCCCAGGACCAATGCAGTTTATCCCTGACTATATTTCCAGAAAGCATAGTGGGCAAAAAATAGAATATCTACATCCTAAACTGGAACCTATCTTAAAAGACACACAGGGCATTTGCATTTACCAAGAACAGTTAATGAAAATTGCTCAAGAAGTTTGCGGATTTACTTTAGGAGAGGCAGATGTTTTGAGAAAAGCCGTAGGTAAAAAAATAAAAGACCTTTTAGACGCCCAGGAACAAAAATTTGTTGACGGAGCCGTAAAAAATGGCGCATCTAGAAAAGTAGCAAAAGAATTGTGGAACTGGATTTTACCTTTTGCTTCTTATGGGTTTAACAAGTCCCATTCAGCAGCTTACGCCACCATAGCTTACCAAACAGCTTATTTAAAGGCTCACTATCCTGTTGAGTTTATGGCTTCGGTTTTAACATCTGAAAGAAATGACGTGGAAAGAATTGCATTCTTAATAGATGAATGCAAAAAAATGGATGTTGAAGTTTTGGCCCCAAACATAAATGAATCTCTAAAAAACTTTACAGTCGTAGAAGGTAAAAATCAAATCCGCTTTGGAATGTTGGCAATTAAAAATGTGGGAGTAAATATTGTAGACGCAATTGTAGAAGAAAGAAAAACCAATGGTCCATTTAAATCAATTGGAGACTTTATTTACCGCGTAAAATCAAAAGACTTAAATAAAAAATCCATGGAAGCGCTTATCAAAGCCGGTGCTTTTGATAAGTTTGAAGAAAGAAACAAGCTTTTGCAAAATCTGGAAAAAATGCTGGAAATTGCCAGAGAAAACAACAAAAATGGCAACTCAAATCAAATAGGACTTTTTGCCAATTCAGCGGTTAAAATAACCCACACTATAAAACTAGACCCCGCCACTCCAGCCGGCAACTTTGAAAAGCTGGGATGGGAAAAAGAATTACTTGGACTATATGTAAGTTCCCATCCTTTAAACGATTTTAAAAAACTTTTTGAAAAAAGAACTACTCCTATAATAAAAGTTGACGCTTCGTTTGTAAATAAAAAAATAATTCTGGGAGGTTTAATTTCCAGTATAAAAAAAATTATCACTAAAAAAGGTCAGCCTATGCTGTTTATGAAATTGGAAGATTTAAGCGGCAAAATGGAGGTGGTAATATTCCCTAATCTTTTAGAAAGAAATCCTGTAGCCTTGCAAGAAAATAAAATTGTCTTTATTGCCGGACGCGTTGATGATAGAAATGGTGAAATAAAATTAGTAGCCGACGACGTCCAGGAAATCATTCACAAAGAAGCCTAAAACATAGCCAAGCTAAACGGCTCAGATGCATCTGAGCCGTTTGTTTTTATACGTGTTTTTAGTTTAGTGTCAAGGCTTTATTCTCTACAACAAGGGTGGTAAGATTAAAAATACTTAAAATTTAATATAAAAAATATGTCAGAAAAAATAGATTCTATAAGGCATTCTTTATCTCACTTAATGACCATGGCGGTTTTGGAGATCTATCCCAAAACAGGCTTGGGCGTTGGACCCACAATTGAAAATGGATTTTACCAGGATTATGACACTTCAAAACCCATTACTCAAGAAATGTTAGAAAAAATTGAATCTAGGATGCGTGAGCTCATAAAAGAAAACATCAAATTTGAACAACATAACATGACTTTTCCCAAAGCTTTAGCTTTTTACAAAAAAGATAAATACAAAACAGAGCTTATAAAAGACTTGAAAAAGAAGGGGGAGAAAAAAGTAAGCTTTTACAAATCTGGTGATTTTGAAAATCTTTGCTCGGGACCTCATGTTAAAAATACTAGTGAAATAAGTCCCAAAGCATTTAAGCTTACTAAAATTGCTGGGGCTTACTGGAAAGGCAATGAAAAAAATAAGATGTTGACCCGCATTTATGGGGTGGCTTTTGAAACAGAAAAGGAATTGGCTGATTATATGACGATGATGGAAGAAGCAAAAAAAAGAGATCACAGAAAGCTCGGAAAAGAATTAGACTTGTTTTGCTTTTCAGAATTAGTGGGTCCGGGTCTTCCCCTTTTTACTGCCAAAGGAACAGCCATAAAAGAGGAACTTCAAAGAGAAGTTGAAAAAATTTGTAGGAATCATGGATTTGAAAAAGTTTCTACACCGCACTTAGCAAAAATAGATCTTTATGAAATTTCGGGACATGCTAAAAAATTTGCAGACGAGCTTTTCCATGTGACATCGAAAATGGGCCATAAGTTTGTAATGAAGCCCGTGCAATGCCCCCATCAAACCCAAATCTATGCATCTAGGCCAAGATCCTATAGAGACCTGCCCATACGATATATGGAGTCTGAAAAACAATACAGAGCTGAAAAACCAGGCGAAGTTGGAGGATTAACCAGAGTGTACGCAATAACCTGCGAGGACGGACATACTTTCTGTACAAAAAATCAGGTGAAAGACGAAATAAAAACCTTAGTCAATATTATAAAAGAGTTTTACACTTCAATAGGTCTTTGGGGCAACCATTGGGTTTCTTTGTCCACCAGAGGAAAAGATTCTAGCAAATATATCGGCGAAAAAAAAGATTGGGATATGTGCGAGAAAATTTTAAAAGAGGTTTCCGAAGAAATGAATTTAGACGCCAAAAAATGCCCTGGTGAAGCTGCGTTATATGGGCCTAAATTAGATTTTATGTTCAAAGACGCTATTGGAAAAGAAGTTCAAATTCCCACTGTTCAAATTGATTTTGCAACTCCTAAAAAGTTTAATCTAGCTTATGTAGACAAGGATGGAAAAGAAAAAAATCCCGTTATGGTGCACCGTGCCATTTTAGGATCTTACGAAAGATTTTTAGCCTTGATAATAGAACATTATGCTGGGGCATTTCCTGTATGGCTATCCCCCGTGCAGGTTGCTGTAATACCTATTTCTGAAAAGCATGATAACTATGCCAAACAAGTTGAAAAACAATTAAAGGATAATAATATTCGCGTT
>CAZIJR010000031.1:0-6419 GCA_964539855.1 uncultured Candidatus Saccharibacteria bacterium | reverse complement strand
CGTGGTCGGGGTGCTGAGAATCGAACTCAGACCAAACGCTCCCAAAGCGTTTATACTACCACTATACGACACCCCGGAATGCTAAATATAATTAGATAATAACCGAAAAAATGCATATTGTCAAAGGGTAAAAATTATGTTAGGATATTAAGTATAAAAGCCCTCGTAGTTAAATGGATATAACAAGAACCTTCTAAGTTCTGGTTGCAGGTTCGATTCCTGCCGAGGGCACATATGGGGACTATGGTGTAGCAGTAACACAACTCTCTGTGGAAGAGTCATCACGGGTGCGAATCCCGTTAGTCCCCCACTTAATATTATTAAATAAAAATATTATGAAAGGATTTTATTCAAACATAGAAAAAGACACCTTAGAGAACGAGAACTTTAGAAAAGTTTTATACACTTCAAAACATAGCCAGTTGGTACTGATGAGCTTGGCACCAAAGGAGGATATTGGATCAGAAGTACATGAAGACAATGACCAGTTTTTCAGAATTGAAAAAGGAGAGGGTAAATGCATTATTGATGGTAATGAATATAAGCTGGAAGATGGTTCAGCTATTGTGGTTCCGGCGGGTTCAGAGCACAACATAATAAATACTTCTGACACAGAAAGATTGAGTTTATATACTATTTATTCTCCGGCGCATCATAAAGACGGAATATTAAGAGCTACAAAAGCAGAAGCTGAAGCTAGCGAAGAAGAATTTGACGGCAAAACAACCGAGTAAAATAAAATGGAGTTTTTTAGAAAAAGGGATTTATTTGTTATTTTTTTGGCAATAATATTTTTGATAGCAGTAAGTGTTTTTTTTGTGCAGGGCACGGGTAGCACCCAAACTTTAGTTTTTACGGAGATTGAAGAAAAATCTGTTTTGCACACCGAACCTGAACCGCCATTGTCTCCCCCATCTCCCACAAAACTAGAAAATCCCCCTGAAATTGTAAGGGCTGTTTATTTGACTGGATGGTCTGCTGGTTCTAAAAAATATTTAAACTATTTGAGTAGTTTGTTTGAAAATACAGAGATAAATGCGGTTGTGATTGATATAAAAGATTATTCAGGGTTAGTTTCTTATAATTCTGGAGCAATTGCTGACATCGATTCTTTGGTGAGGTTTTTGCACGCTAAAAACATTTATGCAATAGCCAGGATAAGCGTTTTTGAAGATCCTATTTTGGCCGCAGCTAGGCCAGAACTAGCTGTTTATAATGAAGAAACAAAAGGGTTGTGGCAGGACAATAAGGGTCTAAGCTGGATGGATCCCGCTTCAAAAGATGTGTGGGATTATAATATCAACTTAGCGAAAGATGTATTTTACCACGGGTTTGATGAGGTTAATTTCGACTATGTAAGATTTCCTTCTGACGGCAATATGTCAGTAGCAGGATTCCCTGTTTGGGACCAGAACATCCCAATGGCAGAGGTGATAAAAGAGTTTTTCCAATATGTGAGAGCAGGGCTTCCTAATGACAAAATATCAGTTGATTTATTTGGGCTTACTACAGTAAATTCAGACGACATGGGTATTGGGCAAATTCTTGAACATGCCTTTGAAAGTTTTGATTATGTGTGTCCTATGGTTTATCCTTCGCATTACGCAAGTGGATTTATAGGATTTTTAAATCCGGCCGAGCATCCTTATGAAGTAATAAAATATTCATTGGATAGTGCTATGGCGAGAGAAAGCGCTCTTTCAAACCAATTATCTAAATTAAGGCCGTGGCTTCAGGATTTTGACATGGGAGCAAATTACACATCAGAAATGGTAAAACAGGAGATTAAAGCTACACAAGATTCGTTAAAAGAAAATTATGTTGGTTATATGCTCTGGAGTCCATCTAATATTTATACTCAAGAGGCGCTGATAAAAAACGCGGAGGCGCAAGAATAAATAATTATGATTTTTCTTCTAGCTTAACGGTGAGGTTAAGCTTTTTGCCGTCTCGCAAAACCGTGAAAACAGTTGATTCCCCTATTTTACATTTTTGCAAAATATTGGCTAAAGGGTTTTTTATAGTGATTTTTTGGCTATTGCATTCTACAATTATATCCCATTCTTTAATACCCGCTCTTTCTGCAGCAGACCCTTTTATTACCGGCGATTCTCCTAATTGTTCTCTCACCACAATAGCACCGTCTGGTACAGGAAGTTTGTTTGCTTGGGCCAATTCTTTGGAGAGTAAAACATATTTTACTCCCAAAAAAGGCATTTTAATTTTGCCGTATTTTTTAACTTCCTCCAGGTCTTTTTTGGCATAATTTATGGGAATGGCAAAGCCAATGTTTTGGGCGCCCATTATCATGGCTGTGTTTATACCTACAACTTCAGCTTCCATATTTACCAAGGGGCCACCTGAGTTGCCGGGATTAATGGCGGCGTCTGTTTGGATTAAACCTCGTAAGTTTTGCATTTGGTTATCCATTCCCCCAAAAGCAGTAATAAAGCGCGACAAGCCAGAAATAATGCCAGTGGAAAGGGTGTCGGTAAATTCGCCAAGCGCGTTGCCTACGGCAACCACTTCTTCGCCTAGCTCAACTTTGTTTGAGTCTGCCAGTTCTAAATATGGGAAGTCTTTGCCATCTATTTTTAAAACAGCAATGTCGTTTATGGGATTCCTAGATAAAACTTTTACAGGATATTTGTGTCTTGGGTCTAAAATCACGGTATATTCAGCGGTAGTGTCGGCCACCACGTGGTTTGAGGTGAGCAAATATCCGTCTGATGAAATAATAAATCCTGAGCCCCCGCCTATCTGTGTTTTTTTCATCTGCATTTTGTCTCCTTTTTTTGCTTCCATTTTTCCTCCCACAGGAAAAGAATAAAAGTTTTCGGCTCTTGGTAAGTCTTTTGAAACAATGACTGTTATAACAGCCGGACACACTTTTTTAGCAATTTCTACAACAGGTGATTTCATATTTATTTTTTAAGATTATTATGTTAGTATAGCATAAATTGCCCCTGTCGTTCAACGGATAGGACGGAGGTTTCCTAAACCTTAAATCCAGGTTCGATTCCTGGTGGGGGCACTTAAGGAGGGGTTTTTAGGTGGGGATAAAAATAGTGTTTTGCTATGGACAGAGATGCTTGTTGATGCTAAAATAAGCTATGTTATTGAGAATAGAATTAAGTCGATTTTTAATTATAAATCGGGCATTATTTTATGGGAAATAACGATAATTTGAGCGACAAACTGATAGATCTTGAACTAGCTAAAAACAATAATAATATCTCAAAAGTCAGAAAATTTTTTCCTGCCATTGTTTTGGTGGCTTCTTTTTATTACTCTTTTTGGGTAGCACTAGGCCTGGCAGTAGGATATTTGGGATCTAAACTGTACGCTAAGTATTTTATTGAGAACGGAAGAGTGGACTGTATTTATGTGGATTTTACAAAGAACTGGAAAATTCATATGCATCATTGGATTTTGGGAGCCATATTTTTAGTAATTGTATGGTTTATTGATTTCTTTTATTTGCCAAGTTTTTTTGTGGGGGCAGTATTGGGAATAATAGCTCATGATATATATGATTATAATGATTGGCATAAGGTGCTGGTAAAGCAGGAAGAAATACCAACGTAAACGGCCAGTGGCCGTTTTTTGGTGGAATTTTTTTTAAAACGTAGTAGAATAAAATAGTCAAGGAGGGTTAGTCTAATGGTAAGGCACTGGTTTCGAAAACCAGAGGGAGAAATCCCCTTACAGGTTCGAGTCCTGTACCCTCCGCAAGATTAGACTAAATTAATTGAACTTTTGTCAAATTTAGGGTAATATAATTACATGGCTTTACAGTCAATTATTTTTTTGTTATTGGGAGCTACGGCGGGGCTGGTTATTTTAAATGTCTTTTTGATTTGGCATTTTCAAAAAACCCACAAAAAAATAGATGTTTTGTTGGAAAAAGGGAATATAAGAAGTTTTAAAGATGTTTTTTTAAAGCAAAAGGAAAGAAACGACGGGCTGGAAGAAATGATAAAAGAGGCTTTTCTTAAAATAAAAGACTTAGAAGATATATCTAAAATAACATTACAAAAAACAGGCGTTGTCAGATTTAACCCGTTTAATGAAATGGGAGGGAATCAAAGTTTTGTTATTGCACTATTGGACGGGAAAAATAATGGATTTGTGATTTCAAGCTTGTTTGGAAAAGATGGGAACAGGGTTTATACAAAACCAGTAAAAGCAGGAAAATCAGAATACTCCCTTTCCAGTGAAGAAAAAAAAGCCATAGAAAAAGCCTGCCTGCCGGTAGGCAGGCCATAGGTTTAAAATAGTATGGTAAAAAAAGAAACTAAAAACTTAGGAAATAGGCCCGCCCAGAATGGGCGAGGTTCTCCCAATATTATTGGGCGACCACCGGTGGTGGTGGTTTTGGGTCATGTTGACCACGGAAAGTCTTCACTTTTAGAAGCGATTAGGGACTTTAAGATTACTTCAAAAGAATCAGGAGGGATTACTCAGCATATTGGAGCTTATGAAGTGGAAGATAAAGGTAAAACAATTACTTTTATTGACACGCCCGGACATGAGGCGTTTTCTGCAATGAGGGCTAGAGGGGCTGAAGTGGCTGATATCGCCTTGTTGGTGGTGGATGCCGCCCAATCTGTACAGCCACAAACAAAAGAGGCCATAATGGCAATAAAAAGGGCTGAAATCCCCATGATTGTTGTGATAAACAAAATTGATTTGCCAAATGCAAACCCAGAAAAAATAAAAGGGGAATTGGCCAAGATAGATGTTTCTGTTGAATCCTACGGAGGGGAAATACCTTCGGTAAACGTTTCTGCTAAAGAAAGAACAGGAATAGATGAGTTATTAGAAGTAATTTTATTAGTGGCTGATTTGGAAAATTTAGAAGCGGAAACAATCGTTCCTGCAGAAGGTTTGATTATAGAGTCATTTATGGATGGCAACAAAGGGCCAGTTGCTACAGCCATAGTTAAAAAAGGAATTTTAAAAACAAAAAATATTATTGCCACGGATTTAGCTATGGCAAAAGTAAAATCTATTAAGGATTTTAAAGGCAAAGAAATAGATCAGGCGCTCCCTTCTCAGCCAGT
The DNA here is from genome assembly GCA_964539855.1 of uncultured Candidatus Saccharibacteria bacterium. GTDB lineage: Bacteria > Patescibacteriota > Minisyncoccia > Minisyncoccales > Staskawiczbacteraceae > XYD1-FULL-39-28. The sequence continues at coordinate 1,353 of CAZIJR010000031.1, read as the reverse complement.
AATTATTTTGGGGTTTGATAAAGTACCTGCTGTGGGAGAGAAATTTGAAACCTATAAGACAGCCGAAGAAGCTGAAGATGAAATAAAAAAAGAAGTGCCAAAAAGAGAAAGTGCCCCTACTGTTTTAGACTTGTCTGGTGATAAAAAAGTTTTAAATATAATTTTGAAGGGAGATGTTTTTGGTTCTTTAGAAGCAGTGGAAGCTATGTTAAAAAATTTGCCTCAAGATAAAGCTGTTTTAAGAATTTTAAAGTCGGAAGTAGGAGAGATAAACGAAACAGACGCCAAGTTGGCAGAAATGTCAAAAGCGGCTATAATTGGATTTCGGGTAAAAATAAGTCCGTCTGTTGTAAAGTTTATGAAGGCTGATTTGGAAAGAAAGCTAAGAATTAAAACTTTTGAAGTAATATATGAACTTATACAGGACGTAAGGCATTCCTTGGAAAAGACCTTGGAAGCTGAAATTGTGAGAACAGATGTGGGCAAGTTAAAAACAATCTTAGTTTTTTGGGGAGAAAAAAACAGGCAAATTGTAGGCGGTAAAGTCACAGAAGGGGAACTAAAAAAGGGCTTAAAGCTGGAAGTTTTCCGCGATGACAAAAAAATAGGAACAGGGAAAATAGTAAATTTACAAAGAGATAAAAAAGATATTGATTTACTAAAAAAGGGTAGTGAGGCAGGAATTTTATTTGAGGGAAGCGTAAAAATAGAAAAAGGAGATATTTTAGCCGCTTATATTGAAACTCGCCAAAAAGGAGAACTATAAAATGAGCAATAGAGTTGCAAAAGTTAATTCACTGCTTCAGCACGAAATAAACAATGTTTTTTTAAAGGATATTAACTTCCCTGATGGAGTTTTAGTTACTTTGACCGATGTTGACTGTACGGCAAACTTGATAGAAGCCAAAGTTTCTATTTCCGTATATCCTGAAGAAAAAACAGAAATAATAATGAAAATTTTAAATAAGCTTATTTATGGAATTCAGCAAAAGATAAATAAAAGACTGAAAATGAGGCCCATTCCTAAAATAATCTTTGTTGCAGATAAAACCGTCTCAAAAGCCGGAAGAGTGGAGGAGCTATTGGCCCAATTGAAAAATGAGGAAAAATAAAGTAAGATATTAAAAGACGGCACGGTAGCCAAGTGGTAAGGCAAGGGTCTGCAAAACCCTTATACGTGGGTTCAATTCCCACCCGTGCCTCACGTTTCAAAATTTTGCCCGGATGGTGGAATGGTATACACGAAGGACTTAAAATCCTTTGAGCGAAAGCTCATGTGGGTTCGACTCCCACTTCGGGCACAATATATTAAATATATAACTTATGCCAACGCTTTTTTTAATAATATTATTT
>CAZIJR010000030.1:0-6893 GCA_964539855.1 uncultured Candidatus Saccharibacteria bacterium | reverse complement strand
TTGGGCTTATAGTACAGTGGTAGTACGCCGCATTCGCATTGCGGAGACGCGAGTTCGATTCCCGCTAAGTCCACAAAGATATCCACAGGGGCTTTTGTGCCCTTGTTTTTTATTGTGCTATAATAAAAAAATAAAAAAGGTCGTTTTGTTTTATTAAATAATATTAAATAAATTTTGACGTGGAAGACAAAAATCAATATTTATCGCTATTAACAGAGATAATAGCAAAACAAGCGGTAATTTTAGGGCCAGACATAGCTATTGTAAAGGCAAGAAACGTGGGAGGGCTTACAGTGGATGACGCCGGAAATGTTACAAGCATTGACGGTAATCCTGGAGAAGTTGTGCAAAAACTTATTGACGAATACGTTGAGCTGTCCGGGCAAATTATCAAGAGTGCGCTGGGATTTATTTTTACTAAATATCCCAACATTAAAAAAGTTGAATAAAAAATATGAGTTATTTTGACATGATAAAAACTTTGATTTTAGGCGTTGGCTGGCCGGTTTTGATTGTAGGCAGTATTTATATTTTTATAAAAGGTAGAGGTGTTTACCAGTTGGTAAAGGGATCTTTAATCGGAAAACTAACTCGTACTCTGGTTTTAACCGTGCTTGTTGAAATGTACAGCCTGGGCATAGTGTGCACCGGCTTTATGTTTTGCGATGAAAGAAGCGTTTTCCTAATTTTACCGGTTTTTGCAATTTGGTTTGTTGTTTTTGTGGCAACACTGAAAGTTCTTCGAGATGCAAGAAGCGAGGCCGAAAAAATCACCGGAAAATAATTAAAAGTTAAAATGGCAGATTACGCTATCTTAATGGTTTTGTTTGTTTTGATTATTATAATAATCAGTGTTTTTGTTTATATATTTTTGGAAAATAAAAAATACCGGATTGATGTAGCAAAGAGAGAAGCGGAATCAAGGCGTAAAATGTATGAACTTTCAATTTTAAAGGAGCTTGGCGATAGAATAGGATATTCTCTTAATATACAAAATATAATAGACATTATTACAGGCTCGCTTCACCAGTTTATTCAGTACAGCATTGTTTCATATATGTTTTTGGAGCCCGAAAAAATAATTTTTAAACTGCATCTTGAAAAATCAGTTTCAAGAAAATTTGTGGATGATATTAAAAATCGTATGTTGGGCTCTTTGTCGGCTCTTTTAAATAAAGATTTTAAATCTTCTAGAATTGAGGAAATATTGTCTGGGGTGGTTCTAGCAGAAGAACTTGAAGAGCCTGTACGGTCATTTTTTAACATTCCTTTGGTTATAACAGGAAAAGTTGTGGGCGTGCTTACTATTGCCGATACAACGAGCGGGCTTTACAAGGAGGAAGAAATGACCATTTTGTATAAAATAACCCAACAAGCTTCAAGTGCGGTTTCCAGGCTTCAAGAGGTTGTAAAAATTGAACAGAAAAAATTGAGTGCTATGGTTTTTTCAATGACAGAGGGCGTGGTTATGACAGACCCCGATTATAGGATTATGGTGGTAAATCCTGCCGCGAAAAAAGCAGTGGGTTTAGGCGACAAAAAAGAGCTGACAATTTTTGATTTTATAGACAAATTAAGTGGGAAATTTGATTTTAGAGGTAAGATTGAAGAAAGCGTTAAGCTGGATAAAATTTTTCTTTCAGAAGAAGTTCAACTCCAAGGTCGTTTTTTCCAAATAGCAACATCCCCTGTTAAAAGTGACTCAGAAAAGGGTAAAATTTTGGGGTGCATTGTTATTTTTCACGATATAACAGAAGAAAAGGAAGTGGAAAAAATGAAGGAAGATTTTACCTCAATGATTGTGCACGAATTAAGGTCTCCTTTGGACGTGATAAAAAGGGCAATTGACGCAATTAGGTTTGAGAAAATTAGTAAATCAAAATCTTCTGAATATTTGCAGATGATTTATAAAGACTCTTCTGGTATGTTATCTTTGATAAATAATTTGTTGGATATGGCAAAGATGGAAGCCGGTAAATTTGAAATTTCAAAAAGGCCTTCTAACATAAAACAAATAGTGGAGGGGCGGGTTAGTTTCTTTGGTAGGTCTGCAAAAGATGCAAAAATTAAGCTTTCCGCTGTGTTTGGAGAAGATATCCCAGAATCAGCAGACTTTGATCCTTACTCTATTTCTCAGGTTTTAAATAATCTTATTTCAAATGCGATTAAATTTAGTAAAGAAAAGGGCAAGATTGTTGTCGAGGTTTTATTTTGTAAAAAAGGGACGGATGTGTTAAAACAAAATCAAGTTGTAAAAAAAGATTGGTTTTTGAACGGAGGAGATATTGATTTTATAAAAGATGCTGACTATTTACTTGTGGCCGTAACTGACTCGGGTGCAGGGATTCCCGAAGCGGAAATGGGTAGTTTATTTAACAAATTTTCCCAGGCAAAGAGTATGTTTGTCAAAAAAGAAGGAACAGGCTTGGGTCTGGCGGTTTCAAAAAGCATAGTTGAATCGCACAAAGGGGCTATTGGAGTAAAATCCATTGAAGGTAAAGGAAGCACGTTTTATTTTGTAATTCCAACAGTATAAAATATTAAAATATTAATAATAGTATGAGTAACAAAAATAAAAAAATTTTACTTGTAGAAGATGATAAAATATATATTTCAGCAGTGCAGGACGCACTCTCTGGAGAAGGATTTGATGTAATTGTGGCGGAAGACGGTGAAGATGGATTTAATAAAGTCCAAAAGGAAAAGCCTGATTTGGCTATTTTGGACATAATGCTTCCTAAAATGAACGGGATTGACTTGGCAAAGAAAATTAAAGCCTCGGGAATAATTTTGCCCATTATTTTTCTAACAAATATGGGAGACATGAAGCACATAAGCGAGGCCGTAGAAGCAGCCCAAACAGACTATATTTTAAAGTCAGACTTTAGCGCAAAAGACATAATTGCCAAAATAAAAAATAAGCTCAACATAAAATAAGGGCTACTGGTGAGAGCCCATGCAAAAAGAAAAACTACAAAGCAATATTGTTTATCCAGAAGCAAAACTCAAACATGTTTTGGTTGCTTTTTGGAAAGGAATAAGGCCTCAAAAGTGGCTGTTATTTTTGTTTTCTTTGTCTATTGTTTTTGCAAACATTATTGCTGTAATAACACCTATTTTTTACAGGAATTTTTTTGATGTGATTGCCAGCCCTGGCGACAAAAGCCAAGTAGCTCATCAGCTTATTATCATAATCGTACAAATAGCCGTGCTAAATGGTTTTATGTGGCTGTGCTATAGGTCTGCAACATTTTTGAACGTTGTTTATTCGGCTGACACTATCGCCCGCTTAAAACAGCAAATGTATGACCATATGATGGACCACTCCTATAATTTTTTTACAAATAATTTTACAGGATCTCTTGTCCAAAAAGTAAACCGCTTTGCCAGGGCGTTTGAGACTTTGAGTGACCAGATAAACTGGAATGTTTTACCCTTAATAACCAAAATCACTGCCATAACTATCGTGGTATTTTTTTTAAATAAGTGGATTGCTCTTACAATCTTTATTTGGGCAATAATCTTTTTTGCGTTTAACGTAACTTTTTCAAGATGGAAATTAAAATATGACGTTAAAGTGGCTGAGATAGACTCTAAGACAACAGGATATCTGGCCGACACCATAACAAACCAAAACAATGTGCAACTATTTTCCAGCCACAAGTTTGAATCAGAGGGTTTTAAAAAAGTTTCCAACAATCAAGCAAAAATGACAAAATTTGCGTGGAATTTAGATTCTCTAGTAGAAGCTGGGCAGTCATTTTTGATGTTTTTAATAGAGTTTTTACTATTTTATTTTGCCATCAATTACTGGAAGCAGGGAGCTATAACTATAGGAGCGTTTGTGATGTTGCAAATTTATGTATTGGCTTTGATGGATCAGTTGTGGGGATTTACCCGCGTTATCAGAAATGCGTATCAGTCTTATGCAGATGCAAAGGAAATGGTGGAAATTTCTCTTTTAGATCACGAGATAAAAGATGCACCCATGGCAAAAGAAATTTTGGTTGAAAGAGGCGAGGTTAAATTCAAAGATTTAACATTTAATTTTAATGAAACTAGAAAAGTTTTAAATAATGTTAATTTATTAATAAAACCAGGTGAAAAGGTGGCGTTGGTGGGGCCTTCGGGAGCGGGCAAAACAACTTTTGTAAGATTACTTTTAAGACTATACTCCCCCACTTCAGGTAAAATTTTAATAGATGGACAAAATATTACCGAAGTTACACAAGAAAGCTTGAGAAAAAATATTTCAATGGTTCCTCAGGATCCAGTTTTATTTCACCGAACTTTGGCGGAAAATATTGTCTATGGAAAACGAGATGCCAGTATAAAAGAAATTGAAAAAGCTGCGAAACTTGCCCATTGCGATGATTTTATAGCCGACTTACCCTTTGGTTTGGAAACTTTTGTTGGGGAAAGAGGGGTAAAACTTTCAGGAGGAGAACGCCAACGCGTGGCAATAGCTCGGGCTATTCTTAAAAATTCGCCAATTTTAGTGCTAGATGAGGCGACATCCAGCTTGGATTCACGCTCTGAAATGCTAATTCAAGATGCTCTGACAAACTTAATGAAAAATAAAACAACAATTGTAATTGCTCACAGGTTATCCACAATCCAAAAAATGGACAGAATCATTGTAATTGACGGTGGTAAAATAATAGAACAAGGAGGTCATGCAGAATTATTAAAAAAGAAAAAAGGCTTTTATCGCAAACTTTGGGAGCTTCAGGCAGGAGGATTCTTTCCGCCCGAGGCGGATCAGCCCTTGGTTGAAGAATCTAGTGAAGAGATAGATGATGAGAGTGAAGTGCCCAACCTTCCCGCCAAAATGGTAAATTTTTAATTAAGAGTGCTATAATAAACTATGAAAATAGGAATTATTGGGAGTATGCAATATACGGAGAAAATGCTTGAAGCGCGGGATGCGCTTATTAATATAGGACATGATGCCTTTGTTACGGATTTGCATAAAGCGTTGGTAGGAAAATCTGACGAAGAAAAAGAAAAGATTAAACTACACCAGAAATATAACATGGACGCGATAAGGGAATTTTGGAGGGCTATGCAAGGGGCAGACGCGGTACTTGTTTTGAATTATGATAAAAACGGCGTAAAAAATTATATAGGCGGGAACACTTTAATGGAAATTGGCTTTGCTCATGTGCTAAACCAAAAAATATTTTTGCTCAACCCTATTCCCGAAATTCCGTACTATAAAACAGAAATTGAGGCGGTAAAACCAATCATTATAAACGGAAATTTAAAATTAATTAAATAACATTATTAAGAAATAAAAATATGTCCTGGAAAAACTGCCCGTATTGGCTAAAGGGAGGAGTAATTTTATCAGTAATAGCATTATTGTTGCACATGTTTTTTTATGTCTTAATAATTAGAATGGGAGGGCTGGATCCTGTTTTCGGAAATATTGGGGGCAATGGTTTAATATATATACCCTTCATCGTGATATTCTATTTTGGGTCTGCAATTGTAGGATTCGGCGGATTAGGTATTTTGGGTCTATTTTTATGGATAGCAGTAAATTGTCTGTTTCATTTCGTACTAGGGTCAATTATTGGGCTAATTTACGGAAAAACAAAAAATATTATTAAATAAAAAAAATGGAACAAGAAATTAAAAGAAATGTGCCAAGGGATGTGTTTTTGCATCTTTTGGCCATAGTCACGCTTTACTGGTCTGCAGTAAGCTTTGTGACTTTGATGTGGCAGTATGTAAATTATTTTTTCCCAGATGTATTAACTTTTTATTATTCGGGATTTAATGAATCAATAAGATTTGCTGTCTCCTCTTTAATTATAGTTTTCCCTTTGTTTATTTTAGTTTCTTGGTTTTTAAACAGGATTTATAAAAAGGAATATGCAGTTAGGGAATCAAAAATAAGAAAATGGCTTTTGTATTTAACCTTGTTTGTCACAGCATTGGTAATTATTGGTGACTTAGTTACTGTGATAAACACATTTTTAGGTGGAGAAATAACAACCAGATTTATTTTAAAAGCGCTCTCTGTACTTGCTGTTGCTGGAGTTATTTTTGGGTATTATTTGGATGATGTAAGGCGCGACGCGCCAGCAAAATCAGGAAAATATTTTGCATGGGGCACAACAGCCGTGGTTTTGATTTCTGTAGTAGGAGCATTTTTCATAGTGGGTTCCCCTGCTACAGCCAGGCTTATGCAGTATGACCAACAAAAAATAAGTGATTTACAAGAAACACAATATCAAATTGTAAATTATTGGCAGTCAAAAGAAAAACTACCCAATTCCCTATTTGATTTAAAAGATCCAATTTCCGGTTTTATGGTGCCAGTAGATCCGCAATCAGGGGAAAATTATGAATACAATATAATAAACGCAGAAAATTTAACCTTTGAATTGTGTGCTACGTTTAATAAAGAAGGTCAAGATCAATATGCGCAAGCTCGTATGGCCAGCGGTCCTTCAGTTCCAACAAAAGCATCTATGGAAAACTGGAAACACGGAGAGAGTAGAACTTGCTTTGAAAGAACAATAGATAAACAACTATATCCCCCACTAAGCCAAACAAAATAAGGGTGTGGATAAGGTTGTTGATAAAGTATTTAAAAAATGTGTAAAAACAGTGGAGTAATTGAAATTGATAGTAAGGAATACCCCTTAGCCTTAAGAGAAGCACTAAAAAATCTTGTTGCCAGCCAGGGTTCTAAAAAACTGTATTATAAAGGAAACTGGGATGAGAGTATTTTCAAGAATTGTCTTGCTGTTGTGGGTTCAAGACATTTAACTTTTTATGGCAGAAAATCCACAGAACAGCTGGTCACACAGGCAGCTGCCGTGGGCATTACTATTGTTTCAGGATTTATGTATGGAGGTGACGAAGCAGCTCACTCTGCT
>CAZIJR010000029.1:5655-7149 GCA_964539855.1 uncultured Candidatus Saccharibacteria bacterium | reverse complement strand
ATGGGAATTGAGATAAAGGATTGACATGAGGTTTTACGACAGTATAATAAAGTTATATGGTAAAGAAAAATATTACGATTGATGATTTAGCATCAATGGTTCAGAATGGTTTTACAGAGGTGAAAGAAGATATGAATAAGCGTTTTGAACAAGTTGATAAGCGTTTTGAACAAGTTGATAAGCGTTTTGATAGTATGGTAACCAAAGCTGAAATGAACAGACGCTTTGATGGATTAGAAGACAGGGTTTTGGCAAGTCATCAGAAAAGAATAGAAAAGCTGGAGGCAGAAGTAAAAGAATTGCGAGGAATGTTTGCGGTGTAACTACAGAATAAAATATTAAAAAATCAAGCATTAAAACGCTTGATTTTTGGTTGGGTGAAGTGGTAAGATTATTAAACATTATACGTAATTAATTTTTAAAAAAAAATGTCAGAAGAGAAATATGTACGCCCGTCATGGGATGAATATTTTCTAAGTTTATTAGAACCAATTGGTAGAAGAGCAACTTGTGACAGAGGAAGAAGTGGCTCTGTTATAGTGAGTCCTAGCAATACAATTATTGCAACAGGATATGTGGGATCTCCTCCTGGGCAGCCTCATTGTGATGAAGTGGGGCACTTAATGAATACGGTCATCCATGAGGATGGAGTGCAATCTCAGCATTGTGTAAGAACCTTGCACGCAGAAGAAAATGCAATCCTACAGTGTGCAAAAGATGGTATAAAATTAGAAGGTGCGACAATCTATTCAAAAATGGTGCCTTGCTATAACTGTGCCATGAGAATTGTGAGGGTGGGGATTAAGCGGGTGGTTTCAACAAAAAGGTATCACGCAGATGGATTATCCAGAAAACTGTTTAAGGATGCCGGGGTAGAGCTAGTGGTTGTGGATGATGCCGTAGAACAATACACAAAACAATGAACAAAGACGACGAACAAATTTTAGTGGTAAAGTCTGACACCCTGTTTAAGGACCCGCCTAGACTCGACGAGGCTGGTGGAAAATGGCAAGGCTTAAAGACAGACAATTTGGATTATTATGTGGATTTGATAAAGACAAACTCTGAATTTAAGAGAAGGGGGGATATGGAGGATGATCCTTCTTATCAGCAAATAATCCCATATATTTTATTTAATTATGAAGATAAGTATTTTTTATATAATTATTTAGCAAAGGCAGGCGAGCAAAGGCTTATAAATGATCCTATACTGGGAGTAGGTGGGCATATAAACATAGAGGACATAAAAGGCGAGAGTGATGTTTTAGAAGCTGGTAGAGATAGAGAATGGGATGAAGAGGTGGCTTTTAACGGAAAGCTGGATAAAAAATTAGTGGGTATTTTAAATGATGATAGAAGGCCGGTGGAAGCAGTCCATTTGGGAATGATTTATATTTTTACCGGGGACAACCCACACCTCACAATCAAAGAATCAGATAAAATGGCAGGGGAGTTAGTAGATTTAAAAGAACTGAAAGAAAAATTAAAAGGCAC
>CAZIJR010000029.1:3558-5555 GCA_964539855.1 uncultured Candidatus Saccharibacteria bacterium | reverse complement strand
GCTGAAGCTGATTTTAAAATAGAAAACAACGGATCAAAAGAAGAATTTTACGAGCAAGTAAAAAAACTTATAGATTTATTAAACGTCTAGAGGTATGGAAAAAGGAAAATTTTTTGTTTTTGAAGGAATAGACGGATGTGGAAAAGCAACTCAAACAAAATTGCTGGCTGATTATTTTATAAAAAATGGGTTTGCAGTGGAAAAAATTGATTTCCCTCAACATGGAGAAAGATCTGCGGCAATGGTAGATGATTATTTAACCGGAAAGTATGGCAGTTCAGCAGAAGTAGATCCGCATATTGCCTCAATCTTTTATGCTATTGATAGATATGACGCAAGTTTTAAAATTAAAAAATGGCTGGATGAAGGAAAGGTGGTTGTTTCAGATAGGTATTTAGTTTCTAATATTGGGCATCAAGGCGGTAAAATAATACAAAACAAGGATGAATGGAAAAAGTATGTCAGCTGGCTTTATGATTTGGAGTATGGAATATTTAAGATACCAAAACCAGATTATACTTTTATATTAAAAACCTCTCCCGATTTTTCATTAAAGCTTGCTCATAACATAACAGACAAAGACAAACAAGACAGAAGAAAAGCCTATTTGGGAGACAGCCAAACACAAGATATTCACGAGAAAGATAAAAGCCATTTAACAAATGCTTTGAGCTCTTATTTAATGGCGGCAGAAGAGTTTCCTGAAGATTTTAAGGTGATAGAATGTTTAAATAATGACATATTATTATCATCCCAGGAAATACACCAAAAAATAATTAAATTAGTTTAGAGATGAAGCAGTATTTAGATTTACTAAAAAAAATAATGGATGAGGGCATAGACAGGCCAGACAGGACTGGAGTGGGATCCCGCGCTATTTTTGGGCAAACAATGAGGTTTGATATGAAAGATGGGTTTCCTGCTGTAACAACAAAAAAATTGGCTTTTGAGACCATGAAGGCAGAATTAATATGGTTTTTATCTGGAGGTTCAGATAATAAAAAATTGAATGAAATGGGATGCCATATCTGGGATGGAAACGCCGAAGCTGACTACTGGAAGCCAAAAGCAAAGTTTGAAGGGGATTTGGGTAGAGTTTACGGTGTACAATGGAGGAGCTGGAAATCGCCCTATACAGATGTGCCCATAGACCAAATAAGCAATGTAATAGAGCAGTTAAAGAAAAACCCTGGAGATAGGAGAATTATAGTTACGGCTTGGAACCCAGCTGAACTAGAAATGATGGCTTTACCTCCTTGTCATATGTTTTTCCATTTTTTCTCGGTAAATGGAAAACTGTCTTTGCTTATGTATCAAAGAAGCTGTGATACATTCTTAGGGGTGCCGTTTAATATTGCTTCTTACGCTCTATTGCTTCATATGGTGGCACAAGCTACGGGCTTGGAACCATGGGAGTTTGTACATATTTTGGGAGATACTCATATTTATTTGAATCATTTTGAACAAGTAAAAGAGCAGTTAGCCCGCGAGCCTTATCCATTGCCAAAAATATGGTTAAATCCTGAAATAAAAAACATTTTTGATTTTAAAATGGAGGACATAAAACTAATTGATTATAAGCATCATCCTACAATTAAGGCTCCAATGGCCGTTTAAAATATGATACTTTCCATGATTGCCGCGGTGGCGGAAAACAGAGTAATAGGAAATAAAAACAGCATTCCTTGGCACTTGCCAGCTGATTTTAAGTATTTTAAAGATACCACTCTAGGTAAAACTATTGTGATGGGGTTAAACACATTTAATTCTATAGGGGGCAAACCATTGCCAGGTAGAAAGCACGTTATTTTAAATAATGATTTAAATTATACAGCTCCAGAAAATTGCGAAATAGCGCACAGCATAGAAGAAGCCACAGAGATGATAAAAGTAGAACCCGAGGCTTTTATTTGTGGAGGAGCTTCTGTGTATGCTCAATTTTTGCCAATGGCCCAAAAATTGTATATAACAGAAGTACATGCGAATCCTGAGGGAGA
>CAZIJR010000029.1:0-3458 GCA_964539855.1 uncultured Candidatus Saccharibacteria bacterium | reverse complement strand
ATATAAAGCTACAATTGGGCTGGAAATACACGCAGAACTAAACACGCAGTCGAAAATGTTTTGCTCTTGTAAAAATGACCCAGATGAAAAAAAACCAAACTTTAATATTTGTCCTGTGTGTTCAGCACAACCAGGGACTTTGCCCGTGGCAAATGAAGAAGCAATAAAAAAGGTTATAAAAACCGGGCTGGCTTTGCATTGTAAAATAGCAAAGGATTCAAAGTTTGACCGCAAAAACTATTTTTATCCTGATTTACCAAAAGGTTATCAAATTTCACAATATGACCAGCCACTGTGCGAAGGGGGTTATTTAACGGTGGAAGATCGGAAAATAAAAATAACAAGAATACATTTAGAAGAAGATACGGGCAGTTTATTGCACCCAGATGGGGCAGACTATTCACTTGTTAACTTAAATAGAGCAGGGATTCCCTTAATGGAATTAGTTACAGAGCCTGACATTACTTCTGGTAAGGAAGCTAGATTGTTTGCAGAAGAATTGCAAAGAATTTTAAGGTATTTAAATGTTTCTTTTGCTAATATGGAAAAAGGCCAAATGAGAGTAGAAGTGAATATATCAATAAGCAAAGGAAAAAAGCTTGGCACAAAAGTTGAAATAAAAAACTTAAATTCATTTAAGGTGGTTGAAAAAGCAGTAGACTTTGAGATTAAAAGGCAGGAAGAAGTTTTAGAGGCAGGAGATAAAATAGTACAGGAAACACGTGGTTGGAATGATAAAAAAGAGATTACTTTCAGCCAAAGAGAAAAAGAAGAAGCGCATGACTACAGATATTTTCCTGAGCCGGATTTACCTCCTATGCATTTTAAAGAAGATTATATTATTAATATAAAATCAACCATGCCAGAATTACCAGAGCAAAAAAGAGAAAGGTTTAAAAAAGAATATGGTTTAGATAAAGACTCGATTGAGTTTTTTGTAGCTAATAAGGATTTGAGCGAATACTTTGAAAAAGTGGTTTCAGAATTTGAGGAGTGGACCGAAGAAAAAGAAAAGGGAGCAGCTCATAAAAAAGCTTCAAAACTTGTCGCAAATTATTTAATATCGGATATCCAGGGATTACTGCAAGGGAAAGAGTTTTCCGAAGAATATTTTAAAATTACTCCAGAAAATTTTGCCGAGTTTATTAAAATGATTTACAAGGATGAAATTTCAAGTAAGATTGCTAAGATGGTTATTGTGGATATGTTTAACACAGGAAGTGATCCGTCAACTATTGTGGATGAAAATAATTGGGGTCAAATGTCAGATGACAGTGAATTGGAAAAAATTATAAAAGATGTAATTACTAAAAACCCAAAGCCTGTTGAAGACTATAAAGCAGGTAAACAAAATGCCCTACAATTTTTAGCAGGGCAGGTTATGGCAGTAACCCGGGGCACAGCCAAGCCAGATAAAGTCCACGAACTACTAAAGAAACTTCTCGACTAATTTTTCGGCTTCGTTATAATTTGTAATCCAGTGGATTTTTGGGTCTTTTTTGAACCAGGTTATTTGACGTTTGGCAAAATGCCAGGTGTTCAGCTTCATATTATCTATTGCTTGCGAAAGAGTTATTTTTTTAGCTAAAAATTCTATTATTTCGCGATATCCTATGGCGTCAAAAGCTTGTTGATTTGATCCATACTTATTTACTAAGCTCTTTACTTCATCTACCAAGCCTTCTTTTACCATTTCGTCTATACGTAAATTTATTTTTTGTTTTAAAACTTCTTCGGGTACAGAAATACCAATTTCTAAAACATCAAAAAGGGGATTGCCTTGTTTTCTTTGTTTTGAAAATGGTTTGTTAGTAAGCAAGGTTATCTCTAAAGCCCTTATAACTCTGCGAGGGTTTTTAGGATCTATAATGTAAGCTGCTTCAGGGTCTAGTTTAATTAACTGGTCAAAAACAAATTCCAGGCCTTTTTCTTCTATATCTTTTTCAATTTTTTTGCGTAAAACAGGATCAGCTTTTACTTTAGGAATGTCTAAATTTTCTACAACAGCTTTTATGTAAAGGCCAGTGCCACCAGCCAAGATGGGGAGTTTACCTCTTTTTTGAATATCTTTGATTATTTTTACGGCATCTTCCTTAAATTCTGCAACAGTGTATGGCTGATCAGGATTTTTAATATCTAACATCCAATGAGGCACACCTTCCAGGTCTGTAGGTTTTGCCGTGCCGATATCCATGCCACGGTAAATTTGTCTTGAATCAGCTGAAACCACCTCGCCATTAAACTTCTTGGCGAGTTTTATGGCCAAGCTGGTCTTACCTGAAGCCGTTGGTCCCAAAACAATAATGAGTTTATCTTGCATTTATTAAGTCTATTAATGCTTTTTCTCGGCGTTTTTTTTCGGCCCAGGAGACATTATCTTTTAATTTGGCAGCTGCTGTGCCAGCTCTAGGTGAATATTTGTTTATAAAAGCCACGCCATACCCAATTTCTCTTAAGGTCTTAACAGTGTTTTTAAACTGTTTTTTTGTTTCTCCTGGGAAACCCACAATAATATCAGTAGAAAGCCGGATATCTGGAATGGCTTTTCTTATTCTTTTTACCAGGTTTTTATATTGTAAAACAGTATAGGGCCGGTTCATCCTTTTTAAAACCGTGTCATCACCAGACTGAATAGGTAAATTAAGATCACGGGAAAGCTTTTTACATTTTACCATTGTTTTAATAAGTTCGTCAGAAAAATCTTTGGGGTGGCTGGATGTAAAGTTTAGCCTAAAATTTCCGGGAATATCATTTATAGATTTTAATAGCTTAGGGAAACTAACTTCACCTTTATACGAATTTACGTTTTGGCCCAGAAGCCAAATTTCCCTTGCCTCGCCGGAGCTTTGCGAAGGCGGGTTTGTGCCTACTATTTTTTTAACCTCCGCAATTATTTCTTTTGCCGGCCTGGAAACCTCTCTACCCCTGGTGTAGGGGACAACGCAGTAACTACAAAAATTATTGCAACCGGTCATGATGGGCACATAAGCTGAAGATTTAGAGCTGTATTTGGGCGTTATATCTAAGTAATCGCCCTGCAGCAAAATTTTTTTACGGCTATCAGGCACTGACGTGTCCTGAGGCCTGCAAAAAGTTTGTTGCTTCGCTATTTTAGAAAGTTTTTTTATATCTTTTATATCAACAATATAATCAAAACCAGTTTCAAAATATTTTTTATCTTTTTTGAGAACGCATCCTGTAAGTATGGTTGCGGGCTTTTTTTTGTGCAGAGAAGAAAATTTATGGGCTAGCCAGTGTACGCGGTCCACAGCTGATTGACGGACAGAGCACATGGTAACCACAATTAAATCAGCCTCTTTTATATTAGGGGTTTCTTTATATTCTACAGATTCCAAAACAGATGCAATTCTTTCTGCATCAGAAATATTCATCTGGCACCCAAATACTATAATGTGATATTTTTTACTCATGCGTATTGACCATAATACAACAAATTT
>CAZIJR010000028.1:0-7464 GCA_964539855.1 uncultured Candidatus Saccharibacteria bacterium | reverse complement strand
AACTCCGCATTCGCCTTTTTCTCCACATCATACGCCCTCTCCAAATCCTTGGCCATCTTCTCAATCTTTTCCTTCTGCTCTATCTCATTTATAACACTTCTAATAAGCATAAATCCGGCCACTATAACCGCTGTTAAAATAATTCCATTCAATAAAATTTCATTGAATGTTTGTGACAACAAAGTTTTAACAGCTAAAAATGCCCAAATTGAAAAAATTAACAATTCTGTGGCGATAACCCGGATATCAAACAAATGGTGTTTTAGTGCAGCATAGCTTATAAAGATTACATACAAGATAATGAAATAATTTCCAAAAGGATAAACGTTAAATAGTTGAGGAAAAAAGTCTGTCATTCCCCCTCCAAAACCAAAAATCTGGGCTACCAAAACATATAATAATTGCCTCTTAAAATTTCTATCAGTAGCCAATCTATATTCTTTTATAAGAATGAAGGCTGAAATAAATACGAACACAATAAAAAATAAGGGGAATAAAAAATATAATTTGCCAGGATCAATCCAAAAATTAATGCCGAATTTTGGGGAAATGCCTGTCTTAAAAAAATTGGTAAAGCTTAAAATTAAAAGACCTGTACCTACAATAACAGAAAACACCTGTAACCCAATTATGCTTTTTTCTTTTTTAACTAGATAAAGAACAAAGTTAAAAAAGAATATCGGTACACAGATGCCACCTATGTCTAAAATATACTGCCAAAACCAAGCAGTTGACTTGTCTGTAAAAAAAACAACACCAAACAACCCAACGCTCCATGCACTTATTGCTAAAGAGTTTAGTAGCCACGAAAAATTTAGCTTTGTTTTTTCTCCGTTAAAATAAACAAACAATCCTAAAAACAAACTGACGGCAGCAGTCATCAACGTGGAAACCTGAAACAATGTTAAGGAAATCATTTTATTTCTTAAATGTTAAAACTGGCCAATTTCTTTTTTTTGCTTGTTTTAAAAGCACTTTATCTGGATTCACCACATATGGCTTGGAAGTTGACAAAAGTAAGTCTAAATCTGAAATATGGTCTGTGTACGCCCAGCTATTCTCAAAATCTAAATTGTTTTTTTGCATAAAGTTCTTTACTAAGCCACTTTTATTTTTACCATATACAATCTCTCCTAAAATTCTGCCTGTAAATTCTCCACCTACCATTTCCAGCTTTGTGCTCATATAATTTCCAATTTTTAAAAATTCAGCCAGTTTTTTGACAATAATCTCAGCGGCATTTGAAACTATAAGCAATTCTCTGCCCTTTGATATGTGTTCGTTTATTATACCAGTCATTTCAGAAAAGATAAATTTTTTAAGCGCTTTGTCAAAAAAATCATCAATTAAAAAATCAATTTCTGCCGCTTTTTTTCCTTTCAAGAAAGAAAAGCTATAGTTCATTATATTTTCTACTTCTTTTGGGTTTTTTAATAGCCCTATTTTATATATAAAAAACCAAAGATTTATTCTCAAGTAAAAAAACAGGCCGACAATTTTTCTTCTAAAAAGATATTTAAGAAAAATCTGCTGGCTTTGTCCGTTTATTATTGTCCCGTCCATATCTAAAATTACCAACTCTTTCATATTTTAGGGTCTGTTAAGGTTATTATTTTTTCCATTATTTTATTTGTTACCATTCTAACAACTCCCTCGTCGTCCACCTCTCCGTAGTATTCCTCGAAAAAAAGTGGCTTTCCAACTTGAATTTGGATAAATCTTTTAAATTTAGGTCTTTTTTCATGACGAGACATCACGTCATATGCCCCAATTATTCCAACTGGAACTACGGGGACTTTAGCACCCAGGGCAAACTTTGCAACGCCAGTGTATGTTTTCCCTATTTTCCCATCAGTAGACCTAGTTCCTTCGGGGAATATTCCCACAACCTTTCCCTTCTCCAAGATAGAAAATATTTTTTGCTTGGCCTGTACTTTGTCTTCGCTGTTTCTATCTACTTTAATTTGCCCTGTAAATTTAACTAGTGGGTACCACCACCATTTTTTAAAAAAAACTTCGCCAGTCAAGAAGTAAATTCTTGTGGGCCAAATCGCGGCCAAAGTAAAAAAGTCTAGATAGCTGGAGTGGTTAGCGGCAACTATATATGCCCCCTTTTTTGGTATATTTTCTAACCCCTCCACCTTTTTAATCCAGATTAATCTAACGACGGGTCCAAATAACGTTTTTAATATCCAGTAAAACATTGATAAATTATACCACTTTTAGCCCGCGCATTAAACAAACCACAAAAAAACAACACCTCAGACAGTGCTTGAGGTGTTAAACCCCATAAAATCGTTGAGCTTGACTAAATGTTGTTATCTCTATAGTGTATAATTAGTACGGATAGAATTTCTATCCTTTCCCAATCAAAAAAAAGGAGATTAAAATGGAAACCCCGCAAGATATTAGAAAAATGGTCCCGATTATAAAGATTGTGTCCAACGCGTGCAATATGAGATGCTTATATTGCTATTACCATCTGGAAGATCAGGGAGAGATCAAAGTCATGAGCGAGAAAGTCCTAACGGAACTTATCGCAAAAACTTTGGCTTTTTCCGATCTAGACCCTGTGCAGTTTATTTGGCATGGGGGTGAGCCAATGTTGGCTGGCATGGATTTATACAAAAGGATTCTATCGATTGAAGAAGGATTGCAAGATGGCAAAAAGATAGAGAATCACATCCAAACAAACGCGACCCTAATCTCAAAAGAATGGGCAGAATTTTTTGCCCAAAACAAATTTGAGGTTGGAATTAGTCTCGATGGACCAGAAGAAGTGCAAAATAGCTGCCGTGTATTCAGCAATGGGCAAGGAAGTTTTAGAACTGTGATGATTGGTTTAGAAAGACTTCATGACGTTAACATCTATCCGAGCGCCATTGCTTTGGTCACCAGGGCTTCCCTTGGCCAAGAAAGAAAAATCTTCGATTTCTTCGCAAACGCGGGGATAAAAAGGTTCCTTCTTAAGCCGTGCTACGAACTCTCTCCCACAGGAGAACCAACAAAGTTCTCTGTTTCTCCCAGAGAATTTTCGCAGTTTATGATTGGAATATTGGAAGTTTGGCTCGAGAGAGACGACCCTTCGATTTCCATTAGAAACCTGGCGCAAATGATGGTTGGTATTGTCGGAGGGAAGCCTTCCCTGTGCGAGTTCTCTGGAAAATGCTGGCTTTGCCCGAAAGTTGAGTTTGACGGGATTGTTGGTCCCTGCGACAGCTTATCACATCAAAGCTATAAGTTTGGAAACATTGCAGATAACACATGGGAGGAAATTTTTCAAAGTAAAGTATTTTTTCAACTCCTCTCCGGTCTTCAGAAAAGCAGATCCCTGTGCAGTGGTTGTGAATGGTTGAAAAACTGCCACAACCATTGCCCCAAATACTCTTATTCAGAGAAAAACGGGGCATGGGTTCGTAATATTTTTTGCGATGCTAAAAAAGAAATCTTTCTTAGGCTTAGGCAAGTCATCGAGAGTGTTTAAAAAACTATGCTTTGACATGGCCTAAAGCAAACGAGCTACCGTGTAGCCCGTTTTTTTATTACTCTTATCACCGCTTTAATAAATTCGCTATCTAGTTTCTTCTTTTTCAAAAAGTATAATGCAACCAAAGGATAGATGAGCCAAACCATGTATGCTTTCAATTTTTGGTAATCTGTCTTTCCATTATTTTTGAAGCTCTCAAAAGATTCCTTGCCATTTGCTATATTATGAAGCAAATACCACTTGAACGGATCGCTGTTTTTTGAATATAACTGAGATGGAAAGCCTGAAGGCGAAATGCTATCAATTATCACCTCTTTTATTAAAGAGAAATTTTTTCCTGATAGTTTTTTTCCAGTTGCATAGTTAGAATTATTTTCAAACCATATATGAGCCAATTCGTGTAGCAAAATACCAGCTGCCAATTCTACTTGTTCCGCAGTCAGATTAAATACGGGGACTTCCAATGTTATGTCTTTATTCCCTAAATTTGCTCCTCCAGAAGCGGTATTTGCTAGTGAAGGTGAAATTAAAAGGTGAATATTCAAAAATAACTCATCTTTTTTTGGCCTCAAAAATCTTTCTGTTGAGTTATATAAATCAATAAATCTTTTGCTGTTTAATTCCTGCTCAAGGGCAGCTTTCCATTTTTTTAATAAATCTTCGTTATAAATTCTATTAAAACGTGGCTCTAATATTTTAAAGCCGTCGACAAATTTTTTGTATTCTGAGGGCGACAAATATTCCTTAACGCTATCCCATTTATCCTTGTCGCTCGGGCAATAAAAATATTTTCCAAGATAAAGGGATCTGTTGTTCTTGACGATAAAACCGTATTTTTTAAAAATAGGCTTAATGTCATTTATGGCTCTTTTTTCTTTTTGGCTTAAATCTCCGTCAGCCGATATCCAATCTTTATTAAAATGCTTTCGGCATGAAAAATGGAATTCCGTCAGATTAGAAACAAAGAAATACAAATTATCTAATTTGGATATTTTAAAAATTAATCTCATTATTATATAATAATACAGCCCCAGCACTTTATTCAAGTGCTGGGGCTTAGCTGACGTCCGCAGTTTCGCCAACCTAATTGTCGGTGTAGCCACCGCCGGAGCTGTCGTTGTAGCATCCGGCCTGTTGCCGCTTGGCCAGATCCTTAATGCTATCAACGATACGCTTGCCAACGGGCTGATGATCAGTCTTGGCTTGCATCTTCGCAACATCATTGTTGCTCTTCATCTTTTTTTCACCTCCTTTCTCTGATATTCTAAAGGTGCCACTTGGCAGAGCTGAAAACAATTCCCAGCGTACTAATTACACATTACAAAACCTAATAAATTTGTCAAGTTTTTCGTCCAAAACAGCGCAAAAGACATTATCTAAAAAAATACCGTTTTTATTTTTTGCATTAAACAAACCCCAAAAAAACAACACCTCAGACAGTGCTTGAGGTGTTAAAATTCTTAATAAGGACAAAAATTCTATGTCTTTATTTATATATCGCGATAATTTGCCGGATGATTAGCTCGTTTGGTTTTAAATATTGTCCTTTGAAATCAAACCAAACCCGCATAAAATCATTTCTTTCAATTTTTCTCATTGCTCCCAGTTCCGGGTCTTGAAGGTAGATAAATTTATCGTCTAATCCCATCACCACCGAGTAGTGACCGTCAGCCGTTTCTGATTCCGGGTAATCATTTCTGCCCTTTGTAAACCAATCCACTATTACAGGCACATCTTTTTTGAGCCAATTTTTTATATCCTTGAAACTGCTGTTGTTTTTTATCTTTATCTTAAAGCTGAGTTTTTCTGCGACAGTTTTTATACCTTTGTCGTCAATTCCCAAACCCTTTTTAAGCCTACAGAGTTTGGCAAGCTCATCTTCTGACTTTTCAATGCCATAATAGTCCAAAACTATTTTAAGGCTTGCCGGCCCGCACATATCTGCGCTTAGAGTCTCCTGAAAAGGTTTCACGTCCAACATAATCTTTTTCATGAATACTTTTTACAAATTAAATCTTTAACCTCGGGCGGGCGCAAATCAATATTTTTCAAATCGTTGGCATTAATCCACTCAATATCATATTTGCCAATATATGGGGAATCTTTTTGAAACTCTGGCCCGTCGCCAGAGCCCAGCTTGCCACCTTTTATTTCACAAAGATAAAAATATTCTCTTTGGCCAAACGTCTCTACTTTTTCTGAATCTATTTCTAAAAATAAGTTCTTAACTAGAATCTCCGCACCCAACTCCTCTTTCAACTCTCTAATTAGAGCTTTTTCATTTGTTTCTCCTTTCTCCACTCCACCGCCAGGAAAAACCCAGAAGGTGCCTTCGGGCTTAGTCCTCTTTATCGTCAGAAGCTTGTTATCTTTAATAATTATTGCTCTGACCCTTTTTTGCATAAAATTATTTATAATAAATTTTATCTAATTACTACCGCATCAAACCATTGCTCCTGAAAGTTAACTGACTTCAATATTTCCTCGTCGCTTATTTCATGATAATTTTCCGGGACAATTACTAATTTATCGTCATTGTCATCTAATCTGTGTATTATAGCTATGCATTTTCCTGTGAACTTTTTTACCGGCTCATTTATGCCTAAAAGATACGCGTCAATTTCTTCTCCGTCCGGAGCTTTTGTATCTGGCACGAAACCATAATTTACTTCGTAAACAAAACCGTGCTTTGGATGCTTTGAGCCAAGAGGACGGTTTATTTTTATCTTTACGGTTTTACCCAAAAATTTAGTGGCGTAAGTTTTAGTCATTTTTTGATTTTTCTAAAAGTAGAACCGGGTAACCTTTGTTAATTTGGATTTGCTCGGCGTTTTTGATGCCCAGCTCTTCCAAGAATTTAAGGCAGGCCTTTCTGGCTTCTGCATTATTTTCAAAGCTCCCGCTTGCCTCAACCTCTATAAAATCACCGAGGCTGGCTATCCTATCTAAGGCAATTTCAAAATTTCCGCAATCCCAGTATTCTATTTGTTTATCAACAGTAATCACCTTTTTAAAATCCAAAAAATCTAAAATCTTTCTGAATTCATCTGGATCTGATATCTCTGTTTCATATTCTTCGGCATATTCTTGTTCGCCATTCGACTTTTTATTTATTGATTTATCGTACTCAAAAACCACTTTGTCCGGATTGGTTCTTATTCTCAACCATTCAGTTGGGTGTGGTTTTTGCGCAAAAAAATTCCTGTGGGAAGGAATGTAATATTCATCAACCTGATTTATTGCTTTTATTAGTTTTCCCTTGCCAGTAACTTTTGCTTTTATCTCGTCAAAATTATCTATTGCTATTTTTACTTCGATTTCTATATTCATACTATTTATTTATTTTTATAGTCAAAGTGTTCGTCGATATTCTTTTTACAATACATCATAAAGTCATATACTTCTTTTTCAGACCACACTTTTAAACTCAATGATTTTAGAACATCTTCAATGTGTTTTTCAGGATTTTTTACTTTTTTGTTGTTAATTAATTCTGCTTCATAAAAACAATATCCACCTGGACACCTAACCAAAGCAAACTCAATATTTTTATAGTTAAAAATATAATTATCTCTTATGGCAATAATTCCTTTATTGTGGCCCAAAAGTGAAAAAATTCTTACGGCCTCTTTTGTTGAATCTGTTTTAAGCGGTATAATTATTTCCTCGCGCCTACGTGCGCCAGCAAAGCCTTTTTTAAGAACTATCTCCGGCACCCCATCGGTTGTTCTGACTTTTAAATCCAACGTCTTATCTTTATTAAAAAATACAAATGTTTTTCTTTTCATTCGCTTAACAAAATCTGCTTCTTTTTGAAAAAAGTTCAATAATTTTTGAAACTCATTTTTTGTCAGTGGCCCGCGAAATTCTATTTCTATTGCCATACTTTTTTATTGATTATCTTATTCTGCCCCTTTCACCCCAAAAAAACAACACCTCAGACAGTGCTTGAGGTGTTAAAACCCAAAAAAAAGGGG
>CAZIJR010000027.1:0-7565 GCA_964539855.1 uncultured Candidatus Saccharibacteria bacterium | reverse complement strand
TATTTCCAGGAAGCCACAGGCCTTGAAACTTTCCTAAAGGCAAAAGCTATATATATGGTAATAGACAATAAAGCCAAAACAATGGCCAACTCTGTTTTATTTCTTAGTTCCTGCCCCACCGATGGTCCTATATATTGAAAACTTTTTTCTGAAACTTGAGAAAAATTATTTAGTTCTGTTAAAATTTGCTGATGTGTTGCCTCATCAATTCCTTTAAACTGCAAAACAGCTCCCGTGTTTCCAATCGGTCTAACAACTATCTCACCTAAATCAAAATTGTTCAAAGAATCTTTTATGACATTATTTGCTGGCCTCTGGTCCAAAAACTCAATTTCCATTGTACTTCCTCCCACAAACTCAATTCCAAATTTTAAACCAAAAGTAAATAAACAAATAATTGTGGCCACAACCAAAATGCCAGAAATTATGTAATAGAATTTTGAATATTTTGTAAAATTAAAATGCATATTTTTTATAAAAGCCATTTAGATTTTTCGGTCCATGAGCCGATAAAAACCTGTAAAAATATTCTTGTCATAAATATTGCTGAAAACAACGAAACAATAATACCCAAAGCTAAAGTAAACGCAAATCCTTTAATAAAAGAAGTTGCCACAAAAAATAAGATTGCGCACACAATCAAAGAATTAAAGTTTGAATCACGAATTGATGGCCAGGCTCTTTTAAATCCTTCGTCAATCGCACTAGATATTCCCCTTCCGGCTTTAATTTCCTCTTTCATTCTGGCGAAAATAAGGATATTGGCGTCAACAGCCATTCCAATAGAAAGTATAAATCCTCCGATACCAGCCAATGTTAAAGTTACAGGAATAAGCTTAAACAAGGCTAGAACTATTGCCACGTAAACCACAAGGGCTATAGAGGCCAGCAATCCCGGGAGCCTATAAAACACTACCATAAAAATAACTACTGCCAGGAGACCGTACAGTCCTGCTACAAGAGACCTCTTCAAAGATACGGCACCCAAAGTTGGCCCCACAGTTTCCTGGGAAATTGGCTCTCCTATCTTTACTGGCAAAGCCCCCGAGTTTAACCTGCTGGAAATTGTATTTGCGATTTGCGTGGTCAAACTTCCACCTGAAATAACAGCTGTGCCTCCGGTAATTTTATCCTGTACGATAGGCGCATATAGATCTTGATTATTAATTACGCCATCTCCATTTGTGTCTATAATAGAATATCCATCTAAATAAATTGCCAAAGGCTTTTCTATGTTTCTGGCAGTAATATCTTCAAAAAGCTTATCACCATCAGCATTAAATTTTAATTGAATTTGAGGCTTGTATGTTGTTTGGTCAAAAATAACCGTTGCTTTGTCCAAATATTTTCCGGTCAATTCTGTAGGTATAAAATATGGATTTTGCAAAGCTAACTCCCAGTTTTCAATTTTTGTTATGTCTCCACCACTATTTTGAGCGTCTTGAACCTCTTTTATTTTATCCAAAATTAGCTGGGCTTCTTCAGGGGCTCTCTCCTCATCAAATTCCAAATAAGGCGTTTGACCTATCATTTGTATTGCCTGTTGAACATTTGTAACTCCAGGTAACTCAACTAACAGTCTGTCCTGCCCTTGAATTTGCACAACTGGTTCTGAAACTCCAAAAGTGTTAACTCTCCTCTCAATCACGTCTCTCAATCCAGACATTGCAATTCCAGGATCTTGAACATCGGTCAAATCGGCCTGATAAACTAGTTGAACTCCTCCCTGTAAATCAAGTCCCAAAATATATGGCTTCTCAAAAAAATGAGGAAAAGTCCAGCCTGTTTTGCTGTTTAGATAATCAACCGAATTATTAAAATAATTGGGGTAAGCAAAAGTCCCAGCCAAAAAAGCCAAGATCAGAACTGCAATAAAAATATAATATTTCTGCTGCATGAGTAAATTAAAGTAATAAAACTATTATATGTTTTATTTCTCAAATAGTCAACTATTTATATGCAACCGGCAAAAATTCTTTTACCTTGGCAACTATATCCTTTACAGTAAAACTTGCCTTAACCATATAATAAAGTGGCTGAGTTTGCGCCACCCTTTTTATGGTTTCTTCCTGATTAGCACTCAGGTTGGTCAGCAAAAGCACCGGCATTTTTTTTAGGCGTTCATCTTCAGATTCTCTCAATCTTTCCAACATAGTAAGGCCGTCCATAACAGGCATTAAAATATCCAGTAGAATCAAATCAGGAACTTCTTTTTCGGCCTTCATAAGACCTTCTGCCCCATTGACCGCTTCAAAAACTTCATACCCTCCCATCGTACGTAGGGCGGTTGAATAAATTTCCCTTAGGCTAGCGTCGTCATCAACCACTAAAATTTTATTTTTATTTTTTTTCATATTTTTATATTCATTTAAATTATTTCCTATGGTGGATGCTAAAACTGATATGCTGACCGGACATTTTTTCGTATCTGGCAATTAGCAAGGCAATAATTTTGGCCGGGTCTTTTTCTATATTAACAATCAAACCATTTTTATCATTGATCTCTAAATTAGGAATGTCTTTAGCTATCTCCAAAGCACTGTCGCCTATCCTAAGGCGCATTTGACTCAAAACATCGCTTAAAATGTCATAATAAATCATTTGTTCTTTAGGTTTGTCGCTGTAATCATGGAATGCAACGCTATGTTTTTGCTTCCAGCCGGTAAAATTAAAAATAAAAAATGACAGGGCTACAATTATCAAAATAAACGACAAGAAATAAATTATCAAATCACTCACAAAAAAGCCAACAACTTTATTTTCTACCGTAAATGATAACTCCGACACCGCTGGGTCTTCCTGATAAGGATAGCTCAACGCGCTTAAAAGTGCATACTGACCTTGTTTTACCACGGGAGGCAACTGAATCCGCTTTATAAAACTAGCTGTGGTTTCCACTGCCACTGTTTCGCTCTCAGAATAAACTTCCTGCTTGTCAGCGTTTAGAATCTTGTAGCTTACAAGTACGTCTATTCTTTTTTGTGAACCAAAATTAACCAATTTTATTGAAATAGGTAAAATCTCTCCAGGTGCAATTTTATTACCTGTACCCTCATATGAACTTGTTATTCCTCCTGATTCCGCCAAAACAAAACCCGCACACACTAAAAAAAACATAACAAGCGGTAAAAAAAATAAAGTTTTGATTATCTTTAAATCCATACTAATTACCCCTGGTATTTTTTTTAATTCTTTGGAGTTTTCTTTTAATATAATTTTTCCGCATATAATATATCAAAGCAAAACAAATTACCGCCAAGGAGACTAAAATTAAAATAATGCCCGTGCTATTTTGCTTTTGGAAAATAGGCTGGGCTGATATGTCAAAAAGTACCCTGGGAATTTGGCCCATAGCAAGAGCTTCACCACTCTCTGCCTGCGCACCTTGAATATTATTTTGCTGATTATTTTGCGCAAACTGGCTGTCTTTTTGCGCATAGTTATCAAAAGCCATCTGTGTTGCCGGGGCCCTGTCTAAGCCCGTGTGTGCGCCTTCAGCCAAAAAACCTATGGCACTAGAAGAAACCTTGGTAAAATCAAATGTACCTGAAAAACTCAATGCCATAAGAATAAGAAAAATCGAAGCGAATCCCGTGGTAACCCATATTTTTATTTTAGAACCACTTTTATTTTTCATATCTTTTTATATTTAACAATCTGTCCCCATTATACCTTTTTTTTAATTTAAAAAACAATATCCACCGCCAAATTTTTAACTGGCACCTGGCTACAGCTCCTTTTGGTTAAAAATTTAAAAATGATATAATAGTTTAGCGTTTAAATTTTATGAAACAAAAAGAAGCGTTGAATATTTTAAAATCAGGATACAACACATTTTTAACAGGTCCGCCGGGAAGCGGAAAAACTTTTTTATTAAATGAATATATTAAATATCTGAGAAAAAACCACGTGGCGGTTTCTATAACCGCCAGCACCGGCATTGCAGCCACTCATATGGGAGGGACTACTTTACACTCATGGTCCGGCTTGGGAATCAGAGAAGAAGCAGATGAGACAGAGGCCAAAAAAATTTGTGAGAAAGGATATGTAAGAAAAAAAATAAAAAATTCACATGTTTTGATTATTGACGAAATTTCTATGATAAAAGCCTCTCAGTTTGAGGCCGTAAATAAAATTTGCCAATTTGCTCGAAGAAATCCTAGGCCCTTTGGTGGGTTACAGATTGTATGCTCCGGAGACTTTTTTCAACTTCCTCCCGTTCAAAGAGATGGCAAAAAAATAGAATTTGTTAACGAATCTGATATTTGGAAAAAAATGGAAATGAAAATTTGCTATCTACATGAACAACACAGAACAAAAGATAAAAATCTACACCTAATTTTAAATCATATTCGCGATAACAAGGCTGAGAAATCAAAGGAGTTGTTATTTGAGAATCAAAAAAAATCCAAAAACTTAAAAATGGGTTTGACAAAGCTTTATACACATAACGTTGATGTAGACAGCATCAATCATGCTGAGTTGAATAAAATTAAGGGCAAAGAATATTATTATCAGATGAGCTTCAAGGGAAACCCTTTGGTCGCAGACATATTAAAAAAAAGTTGTTTGGCTCCTGAAAAACTAATTTTAAAAAACGGAGCTGAAGTAATGTTTATAAAAAATAATTTTGAGGCAGGATACGTTAATGGAACGCAAGGAAAAATAATTGGATTTGCGGCCTCTGACTTACCTATTGTAAAAACAGAAAACAATAAAAAAATAACAGTTACTTATGCTGACTGGTCGGTTGAAGAGGAAGACCGAATTGTAGCCGGTATTTCACAAATACCTTTAAGGCTGGCTTGGGCCATTACTGTACACAAATCACAGGGCATGAATCTCTCTTCAGCTGAGATAGACCTTTCAAAATGTTTTTTGGAAGGAATGGGATACGTGGCTTTGTCGCGTTTGAAATCTCTTAAAGGATTGCGGCTTATGGGAATAAATAACCTGGCTTTTTGTGTAAACCCAAAAGCCATTCAAATTGATAAACATTTTAAAAAGCTATCTAAACAAGCGTCACTTGAAATAAAAAAAATTGGCTCGTCATCTATAGCAAAACGTCAAAAAATGTTTATAAAGTATTTAGTTGGTTGAGTTTACAGCTTTTCCAAAATTTTTAATTCCAATTCTCCAGTTTCTGCATTATAGACCGCAAAAGTAGGTTTATAAAAATGACCAGCCAATTCACCCGGGTTTATCATATGGCACGACCCGCCATCAGATACCTCAATCTTCTCATCCCAAGGCCTGTGTGTGTGACCGTAGAAAACCAAATCATACCTGCCAGACTGCACCATTTTTTTGGCTTCTGTCGGAAAGTGCACAAATCCAATTTTTTTATTACCCACCTTAAACTCATCACTATCTGGTGTATCATACAAATCATAATCTGCATTTCCTTTAACAAACCTAATTTCCTTGCCAAAATATTTTTTTGCGTCGTCAATTGTTTGTTGGTTTGAAATGTCTCCGCAATGTAAAATCAACTGGATATTCTCTTTTTTTATCCAATCAATTGCTTTTTTAAAATTCACCCAATTATTATGTGTATCTGATACAATCGCAATCTTCATACTCAATCGCCTACGACGCAGGCGTTAAAAATACTTACTTGGCTATTATAGTCGGCTATCTTTAATTTAACCTGATCAGCTAATAAATTATAACTTATTACGAGCTGATTATAATCATCTGCCATTTGGTTGTAAGCTGGCGATTTTGGATCTGTATTTTGGAATTGCTTCTTTTTTTCGTCAAGCTGTATAGAAATTGAATCTAAGTGCGCCTTTTCAAAATCAATTTGACTCATCAGATTTGAATCTGGCTGATCACAAGTAGACAAAGGAAATCCAAACTCCTGAACACCAATCCAAACGCTCTCTCCTTTATATGTGCCTTTTATTATAGCAACGCCAATTTCCGTATATCTATTGTTCAAAATGTTTTCCCTATGTCCGAGACTGTCCATCCAATTTTGAACAACCTCTTTTTCTGAAGCAAAATTACCTAGAATTAAATTTTCACCTGCCAAAATATAGTCATACCCATAATTATTTACCAGTTTGCCTGGGTCAACGCCAGTTGGAGATTTGTGCTCAAAATATTGCCTGTCAAACATATCACTGGCCTTAGCTGCAGCTGCCTGATCTAAAAACGTATTTTCTTTTAAAGCGGGCATATCTCCATTTTTCTGCCTTTGTAAATTTGTCTCCAAAATTATTTTAGATTTTACTAAAAC
This sequence comes from uncultured Candidatus Saccharibacteria bacterium, assembly GCA_964539855.1. Lineage (GTDB taxonomy): Bacteria > Patescibacteriota > Minisyncoccia > Minisyncoccales > Staskawiczbacteraceae > XYD1-FULL-39-28. Next base: position 1,321 of record CAZIJR010000027.1, on the reverse strand, counting down.
AACATTTTTATCAACTCCTCCGATATTTAAAGGAGTTGGGGCTAATATTTGTCTGCCCACTTCATTTAATATAGAGCCAAGATCTGTATCATCAAAATTTTGAATTTGAGTGGTTGTATCATTATAAAGGCGAATAAAATCCCCTCTATTGTAAAAGGCTATTCCCAGGCTGACTAATAGTAGTAGAAAAAGTAATATTTTTTTCATATACCCAACGTTAATTCTTTTTTATCAAATTTTTCTATTTTTACACCCACAAGACGAATAGATTTTTTTTGCGGATTTTTCCTTCTATCTAGATACGGCAATAAAAGTTTTAACGCTTCCAGTTTAAACTCTTTTTCTTTGTTTGTAGGATTTTTTAATGTTTTAGCCGATGTTTTGGTTTCAAATCCTGAAAAACGCACTGTTATAGCAATTGTTTTAAAGCTTTTAAATCCGCCCTCTTTGAACCTCCTAAAAACACTTTTACAAAGATTTTCAACCACATCTCCTATATATACAGCATTTAGAGTATCGTGCTGAAAAGTTGTTTGTTCTCCAATAGATTTTACCTCTCTGTCCTCAATAATTAATGACTCATCAATCCCCCTAACTTTATTGTATAAATCCTCCCCCCATTTGCCAAGCAAATTTTTCAGCTCAGCTTTTGAAAACTTTTTAAGGTCTTTAACTATTTTAACATTTTCCTTGTTTAATAAAAATTCGGTTTTAGGCCCAATGCCTGGGATTTCTCTTATGTCTAGGGGCTCTAAAAAATTTTCTGCATCTTTTGCTTTTACCACAGTCAGACCATCTGGCTTTTCCCTTCCAGCTGCGATTTTAGCAATTAATTTATTTGGGCCTATACCTACAGAACAAGTAATTTTTAATTTTTCTTTTATTTCTTTTTTTATTTTTCTACAAATTTGTTCTGCTTTTTTGTAATTTTTAATAAAATCTAAAGAAAAATAAAATTCATCTATGCTAGCAGGCTCCACGAGCGTTGAATGCTTTTTTATAATTTGAAAAATTTTACCTGATATTTCTTTATATCTTTCAAAGTTAACCGGTAAAAATATAACTTCGGGTTTTCCCTCTGCCACCGCTTTCTCAGATAATTCCCAAGCTTTTGAAACCGGTAAAGCAGAATGTATCCCATATTCTCTTGCTTTGTAATTTGCAGTTGATATAACACCCCTGCCCTCCCCATTTCTGGGATCAGACCCTACAGCAATGGGCATGCCTTTGAAATGCGGACTATCTACTTCTTCCACTGAAGCAAAAAAAGCATCCATATCCAGATGAGCAACTATCCTCATTTTCCATGGCATTTTTTATA
>CAZIJR010000026.1:0-8983 GCA_964539855.1 uncultured Candidatus Saccharibacteria bacterium | reverse complement strand
CGCAATAATTTCATTAACATTTTTTATAGCACTCTGAACACCCCTCCCATCCGTATCGCGAAGCTCCAACGCCTCATTTTTACCCGTAGAGGCCCCACTAGGACAAGAAGCAACAAAGCTACCCTTCCCAGTTTCTATTGTCACTTCTACTGTCGGCTTCCCCCTGGAATCCTTAATTTCATGAGCTATTATACTTTTTATCTTACTCATCTTTATTTTTTGGTTTTTTGTATATATTCGTAGGCAGATAAAGCTGCCTCAGCTCCTTCTCCGGCTGCTATAACTATTTGCTTGTATTTTCCTTTATTACAATCACCTGCGGCAAAGAGTCCATCTGTTTTTGTCTTAAAGGTTTCCGGTTCAGCTAAAATTTCGTCTCTTTCTGAAAAGTCTACTAAGTCTTTTACAAAAGCTGTAGCTGGCGAATACCCAATTTCAATAAAAACACCCTCGACATCTAATTTTTTTTCCTGATTTAACCCTACATCTTGATATATTAGAGAATTAACCAGCATATCTCCTTCAATTTTTAAAATCTTAGCCTGAGTTATAATCTCCACTTTACCAGTTTTTTTTACTAATTCTTGATTTTCCTTATCAGCCTTAGGAGTCTCGCCGGCCTCCAAAATATATATTTTTTTAACATAATTTGACAAAAATAAGGCTGTTTCAAATCCAGAATTTCCACCGCCCACAACAGCTACTATTTTATTTCGGAAAACAGGTCCGTCACACAATGCACAATAGCTAACTCCCTTACCGATAAACTCTTTTTCTCCAGGAACCTCTAATAGCCTTGGATCAGCTCCTGTTGTTACTATAATAGATAAAGATTCGTATTTTTTTCCAGATGAAGTAGAAATCTTAAAAATTTCTTTTGATTTTGTTATTTTTAGTACCTCATCCAGCTCAACATTAACATCATTTTCCTTTAACTGATCTGCAAAAAGCTTGCTTAAATCAGGTCCTGATATTTTACCGAAACCAAGATAATTTTCAATATCCACAGCTTTTTTGGCCACCTGTCCGCCCAAATCCTTACTAATAACCAACATATTCAATTTTTGACGCGTAGCATAAACCGCGGCTGAAACTCCGGCCGGACCTGCCCCTATAATTATTAGGTCGTATATCATTCTATTTTATTGTTTTTATGTATTGTTTTAATTCAGGTCCAAATTTCTGGTCTTGGAGTGCTAAATAGAAAAATGATTTCAGCCATTTTGCTTTATCTCCGCATTCTAACCACTCGCCCTTCAATTCGTATCCATAAATTATTTTCCCGTCCTGAAGCATTTTGTCAAAAGTTTCAGACAAAATTATTTCGCCTTTTTTTGACGGCTTTGCTTTTTTTAAATAACCAAACACCTCTGGGGTTAAGACATATTTTCCCACAATAACCAAATCCGACGCGATTTCTGACGGATCGGGCTTTTCAATAATTTTTTTGATTTTATAAAGCCTATTGGCAATTTTTTCAACAGAAAGTGTACAGTAAGCTGGAATTTTATCTCTTGGTAGGGATTTTAATGCCACTACCGGCGCAGAACATGTTTTAAAAACATCTATTAACTGACGCAATGCGGGATCTTCTGAATCAACAACATCATCACCAAATGACACTGCTATAGGAGAATTTGTCGCAACTTTTGCCGCCTGTAAAATCGCGTGGCCATCTCCTAACGCTTCTTTTTGGATAACAGATGAAAATTTTACTCCTTCAATCATCTCCTCAAATTCTCTATAGTCTTTTAATAAGCTGTCCTTTTTTCTTTTAATAAGGAGCTTTTCCAAATCTGGAGCCTTTTTAAAATATTCTAAGATAGTTTTTTGACCCGGACTTAAAACAAAAATTATCTCCTTGATACCAGACTTTACAACCTCCTCAACTATATATTGTATTACGGGCTTGTCCACCAAAGGGAGGAGGTCCTTGGATAAAACGCGAGACATTGGCAAAAACCTTGTTCCCAATCCCGCCACAGGAATAATTGCTTTTTTTATTTCTTCTGCCATATTTTAAAAATTTACTTATTAAATTTCACTCTTCTTAAAAATGCTGGGATTTCCCATTCTTTTTCTTGAGCTATTTTTTTATTTTCTTCCGCCTCCTCGGCTTTTTTTATTTCTAAGGCATTTCTACGAATTGCTTTTTTGGCTAAGGCCGAGGTTAATTCACCAGGATCTGTATCTTTTTTTGACCCGACCGGAGAAGCAATTACGGCTGGCGCTTTAAGATTGGGCATAAATGGAACGGGCAATTTTTTTGTTTTTGTTTTTTTCTTTTTCGGAACTTTTAGTTTTTCAACTCTAGCTTCCTTTTTTAAGTTCTCTAAAATAATTGGTTTCTTTTCAGGAATAATTGCTGATTTTTTTTCAAGAATCCCATCTTTGGCTCCTCCTCCAGTCATTAAAATAGTTGTTTTTATTTTATTTTTGAGCTTTGGATTTTTTGAAATACCAAATATAATCTTGGCTTTCGGATTTAAAGTAGATATGTGAGAACTTATTTTTTCCACCTCAAACATGGAAAGATTATCAGCTCCTGTAATATTAAAAAGAATTTTTTCTGCTGCAAAAGCGTTATTTTGCAATAGTGGGTTAACAAAGGTTTTTTCACAAATTTTGTCGGCTCTGTCTTTCCCAGACCCTTCAATAGTATTTAAAAACGCCATATTTCCCCGGCCTTTTAAAATAGTCCTCAGGTCAGCAAAGTCTATGTTGATTATTCCTGGGCTATAAATAAGGTCTATCAAGCTTTCTAACGACCCAATCAAGCTTTTATTAACCACCGAAAAGGCGCTGGTTATCGGAGTTGATTCATCTATAACCTTAAATATTTTTTCGTTAGGTATGGTCAGTGAGACGTTTAGCGACTGCCTTAATGATTTTAGGGAAGCTGAAGCAATACGCGATTTATTTTTTCCTTCAAATTTAAAGGGCAAAGTAAATATTCCGAAGGTTATGGCACCGAACTTTTTAGCTTCTTCAACAAAAACCTGCGTAGCTCCAGACCCCAATCCTCCTCCTAGAGAAGCAATAAAAATTATAATATCCTGATCCTTAAAGATATCTCCCATTTTATCGCGGACAGATTCTGCTGCTTGTTTTGCCAAATCAATATTTACTCCGGTACCAAGCCCGCGCGTAAGCTCTTCTCCAAACCAAAAATATTTTATGCCAGGCTTTTTCTTCAGGGCCCTAACATCTGTATCTGCCACCACAAAGGTTGCTTTTTCTAAAGACCTGCCTATTTCAGAAACAATAGACCCTCCCCCGCCTCCAATTCCAATTACTTTGATCCTAGCTTTAAATAAAGTCTCTGCCACAAAATTCTCTGGCGGAGCAATAGCTCTGGGTGTGGATTTTTTTATAATTATTTTTTTTGCATCTACTTTTTTTACGGGTTTCTTTTCCTTTGCAACAACCATTTTAACCGTTGGTTTTTTAGCTGTTATTTTTTTTATTATTGTTTTTTTTGATTTTATCTTTTTTTGTATTTTAATCTTTTTTGCCGGTTTTTTTATTTTTTTAGCCAAACTCTTCCTGCTTTTCACAGGATTCTTTTTTTTCAGTATCTTTTTTTGTTTCTTAACGGACTTTTTGGCTTTTAATTTTTTCTTTTTCCCAGACATGATTACCTTATGTTACCTTGTTAAATATTTTTTTCAAGAGCATTATTTATAATCACAAAAAATTAAAGATTAGAGTTAATTTCAACGGTTTTATTGCGGGAGGTGTGGCCAGAGATGATTTGGACAGAAGAGGTTCCGGTTTTAAAATATACAGCCAAGGCATTTCTTATTGCCTGGTTTGCCTTACCTTTGACAGGTGGCTCTTTCACAGAAACAATAAAATGGGTCTCATCAACCCTTTCCACTTTCTCTTCCCTGGAACCTGGTTTTGCTTTTACAAATATACGCACAAAAATAAGCGAGCCAAATAGGTTTTTCGAGGAGAGGGTGCCCCGTAGAGAGGCTCTCCCCGCAGAAAAAACTATTTGGAGAGCGATAAACTAAATTATAATTTTATTTCCTTTGCCAATAAGCACTGTTTCTTTACCTTGCACCAAAATGGCCTGGTCATCAGTTAAAATCCTTAATTTTCTCCTCTGCCATTTCCATCTTCTTTTTTTCCTTATTAATTCAGCGTGCTCTGGCTGATAATGGACAAAGACATCAAAAGGTACAAGATTCAATCCTTTTAGGCTTTTTAGCCTAACCATATTTCCGTTATCGCCTGTACCAAATTTATTTGCTGTTCTTATAGTTTTACCTGCCACTATACTTCCAGCCGAAGCTCCTATATATACTTTACCTTGTTTTAACAACTTTCTAATTATTTTTTCAAAATTGCAAGCCCGCATTGCCTTCAATAAATAAAAAGTGTTTCCACCTTCCACAAAAATAATATCCTTTAATTCTAGTAGCTCCATAACCTCTTTTTCTTTTTTTCCTTCTATATCAATTTCCTCCACGTTAAAACGCAGTTCTACTCGCATAATATTTAAATCTTTTTTTACATAATCTTGATTTTCTTGTGGTTTGGAGGCAGTGGAAATAAACGCAACTGTAATATCGTAGGTAGGTTTTTGTAATAGCTTTATTATCTCATCCTTCATTTGCATTCCAGCTGAAGTCAAAAGCAATGTTTTTGCTTGATTGTGCTTTACAGTTTCTTTTATAACCCCGACCAAGTAATAAATAATTGCCAAAAATACCAAAATCGCCCCAATAATCCCAACACCCGCTATTCCAAAGGGCGTTAAGAAGAACTCTAAGGGAGAGCTTTTAAAAAACTGTATTTTTAACAAAGGCAATTGCCAAAAAACATTTAGCAAAGATACTGCGTCATAAGCCTCGTTTTTGCCAACCGCCAAAATATATTTACCTTGATTGCCCTGGTTAAATACTTCTATTTTATATTTCCCAGCTTTAAAATCTTGGTCTAGCTCTGGACCTTTTAGATAATAGTCTCTTGCAGATTCCTCGTAATATTCCGTCCATTCATACTTTTCTCCATCAATAAAATTAATTTGTTGTTCTTGATTGTTTTCCAATAAAAAAATATTTGCAGAATATTTAGCATCTCTGTTTTCGGGATTAGGAACCAACAGATTAATATATAAACTAAAATCTTTATTCGATTCTATAAAATAGCTTCTAGATTCTCCTTTTAGCTCATCATAAAAAGCTTGTGAATTTTCGGGATTGTTTATATAAACATCTCCCTGCTGAAAATAAATAATTCTCGGCTGATGAGCCGAGGCAGTTCCTGCAGTTATCAAAAATAAAAAAATTGTAAAAATAATGGGGACTTTCTGCATAACCCATTTTTCTAATTTAGTATCCAGATTGAAAGATTTAAAATTCCAGCAAAAGTCACCCATAGAATATACGGAATTAATAGATACGAAGCAACCTTAGAGACGCGATAAAAATTTACAATTGTGTAGACAATGGCCACCCAGAGCATTAAGAGTTCAAAAAACGCCGCTGCAGGATTATGACTCCCAAAAAATATTAAAGACCACAAGATATTCAAAACCAATTGGGCCGAAAAAATTAAAATTATATTAAGCTTTTGCCACGAACCCGACCAAAATTTTCCCGACACCTTATTCCAACTCTCGTCGAAGGCCGAGCCTACAAAATTTTTGATAACAAAATTCTTTTCCCAAACCAGGTACAAAGCAATTCCCATCAATAAAAATAAAATTGACCACACAGGTCCAAAAATCCAATTGGGAGGATTAAAAAACGGCTTTTTTAATCCGGCGTACCATCCTTGAATTTCCGAGGCTGTGTAAAAACTTCCTATTACGCCAGCAAGCTCACAAATTATAATGCTGACTAATAATTTAATGGCCTTATCAAAGTTCATCTTATTAAATAATTAGCTTAATTGTATTATTAAGCTAATTATAAAATATATTCTATCTAATGTCTATAACTTCTTCCCAGGGCAAGGTTTTTTTACCAAAATGACCGTAGGCCGCTGTTTGAGAATATATAGGACGTCTTAGGTTTAATTGCTCCATAATTGACTTAGGCTTAAAATCAAACTTATTTTTTGCAATATCAGCCAAACTCTCGCCGTTTTCATTTATTGCCTCTACCATCAAGGGTTCTGCTTTTCCTATTGCATAAGCCACCGAAACCAAACACTGTTTTGCAAAACCATTGGCAACCAAATTTTTGGCCACAAATCGGCACATATAAGCCGCTGATCTATCTACCTTACTGGGATCCTTGCCAGAAAAACATCCACCTCCATGAGTTATTAATCCTCCATAAGTATCTACCATAATTTTTCTACCAGTTAACCCTGCGTCTGCCTCAAAGCCTCCCTGTACAAACCTACCAGTGGGATTTACTAAAATATCTATACCAGAAATATCTCCTATAATTGGTTTTATTAATTTTTCTATAAGTTGTTTTTTTATTTCTTCCTGGGATATATTCTCATCGTGTTGAGTACTTATTAAAACGGCCTTAATTTTTCCGTTTTCCACTGTAATCTGAGTTTTTCCATCTGGTTTTAGCCAGTCTAGTGCGCCCTGCTTTCTCAAATCCTCCAGACCTCGTGCTAATTTATGAACATTGACAACAGCTAAAGGCATAAATTCTGTGGTTTCATCTGTAGCAAAGCCATACATAATACCCTGGTCCCCTGCTCCTCCTGTATCCACTCCTTGGGCAATATCTGGAGATTGTTTTTCTATACCTATTATCATATTTAATTTCTTCTCATATCCTATTTTTTCATAAACATCTCTTGCTATTTGACCAGCATCAAAATCTGCTTTTGTGGTGACCTCGCCACCCACCACCAAAAGCCCGTGATTGCCGAAACACTCAATCCCGGCTCTTGTATATGGATCTTGTTTCAAACATTCGTCTAAAATTGCGTCTGAAATTTGATCGCACACTTTATCTGGATGCCCAGATGTTACGCTTTCTACTGTATATGTTTTTGGTATAAACATGTTTATTAAAAATTTACTAATAAAAAATCTTCCAAAAAGGAAGATGTAAAGATTATCTTTCCCTCGCGGGCTGAAGGTAGCACCTTTCTCGCTAAGCAAGACGGTTGCTGGCAGAATTAAACGGGTCAGTTCCCTACTCTGCACTCTTGATAAAAATATTAAATTGTAATAAAGCAATTATACTTTTTTAAAATATAATTGCAACTGTGAATAACTGTGGGCGTGGAAGGAATCGGACCTACGACCTCTGTCTTATCAGGACAGCGTTCTACCACTGAACTACACGCCCTTATTATTAAATATAATAGCAGAAAAAACACTAAATGTAAACCAGGATAAATAATAAAAAAAGGCCACCTAAGAGATGGTGGCCACGACGAATTGGATTTCACTATTGGTGAAATATGAGAAAATTGGGAAAGAACTAGTTAAAGGACAGCTGGTAGGAGGGAAATCAGCGATCACTCTCGCGGAGCAAGATTGGGCCCCGAATCTGGTGCGCTCTGGGGGATCTTGCTTTTCCGCGGACGGCTTGCACACACGTTTTTAGCAGGGAATCCTGCTAGCTAGAGAGTTCCTACCAGCTGCCCTATACTTAATATTAACAAACCCTAGGATGTTGTCAACCTTTTATTTATTATTTGGAGTTTCTGGGATCGCGACCAGCGTTTAATTTCAGCCTCCCTGGCTCTGGCGTCTGAAAATTTATTAAACTTTTCTGTGTACACCAGCTTTACTGGTCTTCTAATTTTTGTGTAATGTGCCCCAGATTTTAGATTGTTGTGCTCATTAAAACGCTTTTCTAAATTATTGGTACAGCCAACATACAAAGACTTATCCTTACATTCAAGAATATAAACAAAATACATTTTTATTTAAAACGTGTTTTTATAAAAAACTTTCAATATTTTTAAACAACTCTTCCTTGCCTTCATTTGTTTTAGCTGAATATCCTAAAACAGGTATATCTTGCGCTTCCTTTATAATTTCTAAAAGCTTTGCCTCTTTCTTTGCTTTAACAATTTTATCAATCTTATTGGCAACAATAATAATGTGATGATTATTTTCTTTAATAACTTTTATCATTTCCCAATCCAGTTTGGTTAAGCCGACATTAGCATCAATAATAAGAAAAACTACCTTTGGCTTAACATTTGAAAACTCCAAATACCAAAAAATTCTTTTAGTCATTCTATTGCGGTCAGCTACAGAACGCTTGGCAAATCCATATCCAGGAAAATCTACCAGATAAAAAGAATTATTAATACAAAAAAAGTTTGCCTCAATTGTCTTTCCAGGCGTCTTACTTGATTTTACAAGATTTTTTCTGCCAGTTAAGGAATTCATCACACTGGACTTGCCAGAATTTGAACGCCCCAAAAAAGCAATCTGAGGAAAATTATCTTCAGTGCTATAATCACCCCCAATAATTCCTTTTGTAAATTCTGCTTTTAATATCTTCATATTTTTTATCTTACCCTTTTTTATGTTTTGGCATAAGTGTATGTAATCCAAAATTTAGGCCAGTCACAAGTAGCTCTTTTATTGCTTTGGGATCATACTGTCCGTGGTAAATAGGCGGAATATCCTTTTTTATTTTTAATAATCCATATACAGCAATCATTGCTGACCTTACTGATTGTTCTACTGTAAAAACAACTTCATCGGGTATTTCGCAAAATTGCCCAATAAAAGCAAAGTTTTTAGTTCCTGCTGGTATTACTTTTGGACGGTCTCCTATCTTTCTTGGCATAAATTGACTGGTTATATACGGCATCATACAAGGTATACAATCTAAAGACTTGAGTATTTTTGGTAAATATTTTGCAAATCCAAGATGAGAACAAACCTCAATCATAATTTCTTCGCCATTACATTCAGACATTTTTTTATGAACATAATTCCCTTCTTTGTCTGGATATAGTCCATATCCCCAGAAAACGTTAATATTATTGGGTTGATTTAAAAAATGTGGCTGTGGCGGAGTAACTAATG
>CAZIJR010000025.1:0-9936 GCA_964539855.1 uncultured Candidatus Saccharibacteria bacterium | reverse complement strand
CTCCGCCATGGAAACTAAAAAGATTATAGCTGTAGGCATTTTTATTATTGTTGTTGTGGCTGGAGGATTTATTTTATATTGGCAAAGAGAAACACTTTTAAACGGACGAAACAGTTTTGAAAATAAAAGCCAAAACCAAGAACAAACAATAGTTCTTGAAGACAAAACAATAACAGATACTAAAAAACCGTTTAATATAAGCATTACTTATCCATATATTGAAGGACTAGATGATTTTAACAAAAAATCAGAAGAAATAGTAAATAATGAATTATCTGAGTTTAAAAAAATATCATTAGAAAATGACCAGGCAGTAAAAGAAATTGACCTTGAAAGTTACACAACATACCCAAGAGAATATTATTTAAACATAGAATACGATAAGGGTTTAACAAATAATGAAATAATAAGCATTGTTTTTAACATTTCAAATTACACAGGAGGTGCACACGGAGCAAACTATTTCATCGCCCTGAATTATAACCCAGCAAATAAAAAGGAAATAAAGCTTGTTGATTTATTTCCCGGCCAGCCGGATTATCTTCAAAAGATATCCATTTTTTGTACTGAGGATTTAACAAAACAAATAAAAGAAAGAGTCGGGGATGATGGAGGCTCATGGTTGGAAACAGGAGCGGGACCCAGCTTAGAAAACTTTTCAATCTTTTTAATAAACAAAGACAGCATAACTTTTTATTTTCCGCAATATCAAGTAGCCGCCTATGCACTAGGAGACTTTAAAGTAATTATGCCACGATAAAATTTTGCGCCCGTCGTTCAACGGATAGGACGATAGCTTGCGGAGCTATAAATGTGAGTTCGATTCTCGCCGGGCGCACATTCGAGAGAGTGTGTAGCTCTTTCACAACATGGATTCCGTTTTGATGGAGAACCGCGATGCCACCGTAGACTCCAGCTTTTAAAGGAACATGTCATGAAAAAAGAGGCACAAAGACAACCAGTCAATCAGTGTCTTAATGGCAATTGCCCCGAGACACCAGACCAACAGAGAGAGAAAAAAATAAAGGAGGCGTTTACTCTCTCTGACAAAGCGCGAAGGAGAATTGACAAGGAGTTTTGCCAGCTTATGGATAAGCTTGGCTGTGACCTTGTTGGTCTCTTAGAGCCGGTCAAACGTAGAGTTGGAAGGAAGGACCTTTCGCCGTGCGTACTTAAAGCCCTCGTTGAGAGAGTCAAAAAACAAGTCGAAAGGAAGAAAAAAGGGAAGTGGAATGCGCCGCTACTGGAAGACATCTCTAAACTCCAGGAAGCAGAAGCTTTTCTTAAAGAGCTTGAATGACAGCACTAGCGCACCTGCGCCATAAAGGCGTCCCGACTTTGTTCGCGGACGCCTTGCTTATTTTTACCCTGGTGTTTAAAATGAATTTATGATAAATCTTTCAACCTCTGTGGAAGAGCTTCCGCGAGTAGGAATAGCTTACGCAAAAAAACTAAAAAAATTTGGCATAAAAACAGTGCAAGACTTGCTTTTTTATTTCCCATCAAGATATGATGACTTTTCTGAGATAATTTCTATTAAAGATGCACGCCAACGTTTAAAGGAAACCGTATGTGTTCAGGGCATAATTACAGACATAAAAAACACCAGGTCTTTTAAAAAATGGATGACCATCACAGAGGCAACTGTACAGGATAATTCAGGAGAAATAAAAATTATCTGGTTTAACCAACCTTATCTGGCAAAGTCTTTAAAAGAAGACGATTTTGTCTGTCTCGCAGGAAAAGTAGCTTTATATAAAGAAGGAATTTATTTAAACAATCCAGCACAAGAAAGAATAAACGAAATTGGCGAAAATGAAGAACTGACCCACACGGGCAGAATTGTTCCGGTTTATGCAGAAACAAGAGGCGTCACTTCTCGCTGGTTGAGATATGTTATAAAGCCGTTGCTTTACAGATTTTCAGAACAAGTCCCCGAGTCATTACCCATAGAAATAATAAAAAAATATAAATTTTTACCTGTAAACGAAGCCTTGTGGCAACTTCATTTTCCAGAATCGTTTGAACATGCAGATGCGGCCAAAGCACGCTTTTCTTTTGAAGAGCTTTTTTTAATACAGCTAAATGTTCTAAAACAAAGAGCAAAATTAATGCAAAAAAAATCTCCTGTTTGCAAAATGGACAATGACTTAATGAAAAAGTTTACAGATTCCTTACCATTTAAGCTTACAGACTCCCAAAAAAAATGTGCTTTTGCTATCTTAAAAGACTTGGAAAAATCATCTCCTATGTCTAGGCTTTTAGAGGGCGACGTGGGTTCTGGTAAAACTGTTGTGGCTGCGATGGCATCCTTGTCTGCACTAAAAAACGGCCACCAGGTAGCCTTTATGGCACCAACAGAAATTTTGGCAAAACAACACTTTAAATCAATCTCTGAGTTATTAAAAGATTTTAATGTAAAAATTGGATTACTTACTGGCAAAGAAGCCAGAATTTGCAAGGAGGATGAGACCTTTGAAGTTTCAAAAAAAAGCTTAAACGGTGACCTAGAAAACGGGCAAATTGATATTGCCATAGGCACACACTCTTTAATTCAAAAAACAATTACCTTCAAAGATTTGGCTTTGGTTGTTTTAGATGAACAGCACCGTTTTGGAGTAGAACAAAGAGATCATTTAATAAAAAACAAAAAATTGGTCCCACACTTGCTATCTATGACAGCTACGCCCATTCCCAGAACGTTGGCATTAACTGTTTACGGAGACCTGGATTTGTCTTTAATAGACGAAATGCCTAAAAACAGAAAAAAAATAAAAACAGTAATCGTAACCCCCACCCAAAGAAAAGAGGCTTATGACTTTATAGAAAAAGAAGTCAAAGACGGAAAAGGAGTTTTTGTTATCTGCCCTAAAATTGAAAACAAAAAATCGCTTTCAATGCCCGGCTTTGACGCAGAAAAGCCGGGCATTACCGGCTCGTTTGTACCTCAAAATTATCCGTCTAACTCTTTGGCTTCTTTAGCTCTTCAAGAAGTAAAAGCAGTAAAAGAAGAATACGAAAGACTATCCACTAAGATTTTCCCAGATTTAAGAATAACTATGCTCCACGGCAAAATGAAAGCAGCAGAAAAGGAAAAAATAATGATTGACTTTAAAAACGGAGAAATAGATATTTTGGTTTCCACCTCTGTAGTAGAAGTAGGAGTAGATGTACCACGGGCAACTATTATGATGATAGAGGGAGCAGAACGCTTTGGGCTTTCCCAGCTTCACCAATTTCGAGGCCGAGTAGGTAGAAGTGATATGCAATCTTATTGTTTTTTGTTCACTACCTCCCCCGACCAGCTAAACCGTAAAAGATTAAAAGCCTTAGTGGAATCAAACAATGGCTTTGAGCTGGCGCAAAAAGATTTGGAAATCAGAGGTCCGGGAAGTTTATACGGCACTCAGCAATGGGGACTTCCAGACATGGCAATGCAAGGATTAAGCAATATATTTTTAGTAGAAAAAACTCGCACAGCAGCAAAAGAAATTTTGGAAAAAGATCCAAACCTAGAAAAATACCCTTTACTCAAAGAACGTCTCAAACAGTTTGAAAAACGCATCCACTTCGAATAAATTATTTGCGGACTTTTTCGGTTACCCAAAAGCCCATATAGCGTCCCAGCATTAAGCGAATTTGAGCGTCTATAGCTGGTAAAGAGCCAAAAAGGATTAGGGTTACGGGCAGAAAAATCCATTGCAAAAACACAGTGGATTTTTTATAACATCTTACGTACCATTTCATAGTTTTAGGAACTGGAGGCAAAAGCATTGTGCTTAAAATTGCAGAAATAAACATGCCCACCATGGAAATAGTCATAATTCTAGAAGTTAAAATGGGCAAATTAAAAGACAATACTGTAAAGTTAAAGCTTTTTCCTCCCAGTATTATTGGGAGCCATCCCAGCAAAAGCAACAAAAGCGCTGCTGTGGCCCAAGACCAAAAACCGTCCAAAATTGTGTAAATATGGGAAAATTTTGCCCAAAAAGATATTTTTTTATTTTTTGAAAACCCAAACATTATATAAGGAATTTCCGCGCACCCCCATGCCCAGCGCTTTTGCTGTTTATACTGGTTTATGATTGTGCGCCACAGACTCTTTGCCTGAACAGCGTCCATAGAAACCATATAATAAATTGGGACTACTCTATAGTTCCCGTCATATTGAAGATATGCTCTCCAAAAAATTCTTGAATCGTCTGAAACTACGTTGGCAGGATATCCTACCTCAAAAAACACTTTACCTGGTGTAGAGTGAGAAGAATATGTAGTAAGTTTTTCTGACCGCTCTTGCTGAATCATTTGCCAAAAAGTATTTGACGTGGAAACAACTCTTGAAAAAGCATTGGCTGACCAAATATTGTTATTGTAAACAGGCACAGGCTGATAGCTAGCGCTTGTGGGATCTTTTTCTGTCAAATAATACCAGGTTACACAAGCAAAATATTGCGGAAAAATTTTAGTATCAATATCAAAAGTAGAAACTAAAATATTTGCATAAGGAATATTTAATTTATCAATAATTTTTTCTTTTACCTCTTTTCCGGCAAAAGCAGTATTTGATCCCTTCCCGCCAATTTCTCCCTCTATGTTGTCTGGATGGACAGAAATCAAAAATTTGTAAAACTTATCGGCATATTTATTAGCAATACTCCTGGCTTGCTTTTCAAACTCCTCACCCGCTCTTTTTTCAACTGCCAATACCACAATCATTTTTTCTTTTGGGTAGTCAGATTTTATTATTGCCTCAATCCCTTCTTCAATAATCTCCCTGCCCTCTTCATATGTTGGTAAAATTATCACATGATAAATATCCTTCCAACTGCGTTCCTTTATCTTTTTTAATTCTTTTAGCCAGTTTTTCTTCATATGGCTTTTTACCTTAAAATATCCCAAGATTTGGTGTAAAGAAAAATAAAATATCCTAAATAAATAATAGAAGCAAAAAATAATGATAAAAATTGCAACCCAAGAAGGGACAAGCCAAGAAAAAACAAACACACCTAACAGTGTGCCCAAACTTAGAAACCCTGGAATCATCTCAAAAAACCTGTACAGTCTTCTGTCCTTTTTATTCTTTAAATCCGAAGCCTTTGAAATATCCAGATAATCTTTTTTTTCCATTGCGGTCCCACCGGGATTTGAACCCGGGTTACATGGATGAAAACCATGCGTCCTAAACCAGGCTAGACGATGGGACCATATAATGAATTTATATACTAAAAATTGAAAAAAATCAATATTTCAGCTATAATATACGATTAAATGATATGAAAATACTAGCCATAGAAACAAGTTGCGATGACACGGGAATTGCCATTTTGGAGGTTAAAAATGGTAATTTTAATGTGCTTAGCAACATGGTTTCCTCGCAAATAAAAATCCATAAAAAATATGGAGGGGTTTTCCCTGCCATGGCAAAAAGAGAGCACCAAAAAAATATTGTTTCAGTTTTAATTAAGTCACTAAAAAAATCCAGCTTATTAAAATCGGGAAGTTCAAAATTAAATCCCGATAAGCTACAAAGCATATTGGAAAGAGAACCTGAACTTTATAAAAAGATTGTTTCTTTCTTAAAAAAATACAAAAACCCTGACATAGACTTAATTGCTGTTACAAATGGCCCAGGGCTTGAGCCATGCTTGTGGGTTGGAATAAATTTTGCTAAAGCCCTATCTTATGCCTGGAACATTCCAGTTGTTCCTGTAAATCATATAGAAGGTCACATTTTAGTAAATTTTTTAGATCACAAAAAAATAAACTTTCCGGCGATTGCTTTGGTTGTAAGTGGCGGACACACACAAATAATTCTGGTAAAAGGCGTTGGAAAATATAAAATTTTAGGAGAGACAAGAGATGATGCAGCTGGAGAATGTTTTGACAAATGCGCAAAAATTTTGGGTCTCCCATATCCAGGCGGACCGGAAATAGCCAAATTAGCCGCGAAAGCCGGGCTTTCGCGCGAAAGCCGGGCTTTCGCAAAATTACCGAGGCCTATGATAAATACTAAAGATTATGATTTTAGCTTCTCTGGATTAAAAACCGCTGTTTTATACGCTGACCAAAAAGTAAAAAATAAAAATAAAAAGTATAAAACAGGAATGGCGTTAGAAGTTCAACAAGCCATTATTGATGTTCTGGTCAAAAAAACCTTAAAAGCTGTGCGTGACTACAAAGCCAAGACATTAATTTTAGGCGGAGGAGTTTCTGCCAACAAAGAACTTCGCAGACAATTTAACTATCAACTAAAAACTAAAAACTACAAACTAAATTTTTTGGTCCCGCCGGCCAATTTATCCACAGACAACGGCCTTATGACAGCCATCACCGCCTATTTTCACCGCAATAAAAAAGTCGCACCCCAAAAGGTTGCGACATTGCGTGCTAACGCAAATTTACGAATAAACTAAAAAATGATAATATAGCTTAATCACATGGAATTGCCTTCGCAATATAGTCCAAAAGAGATTGAAGACAAAATTTATAAACTCTGGGAAAAGTCTGGTTTTTTTAATCCAGATAATTTACCAAAACGCCATAAAAAACCATTTTCAATAATAATGCCTCCCACAAACGCAAATGGCAATTTACATGCTGGACACGCTTTAGTTATGACAATTGAAGATATAATGACGCGCTATAAAAGAATGCAAGGATTCAAAGCTCTATGGCTTCCAGGGCTGGACCATGCAGGATTTGAAACTCAGGTAGTTTATGAAAAACAATTGGAAAAAGAAGGCAAATCCAGATTTAAAATGGCTAGAGAGGAACTTTATAAAGAAATTTGGGATTTTACGCAAAAAAACAAAACCAATATAAACAGTCAAGTTAAAAAAATAGGAGCTTCATGCGACTGGTCACGCGAAAAATTTACATTAGATGAAGATATTGTAAAAACAGTCAACACCACATTTGAAAAACTAAAAAAAGATGGCCTAGTTTATCGCGGTAAAAAAATTATCAACTGGTGTCCCAAACATCAAACTTCCCTTTCTGATTTGGAAACCAAAGACGAAGAACGTGAAGATAAGTTTTACTATTTAAAATATGGACCATTTACTATTGCCACCGCAAGACCTGAAACAAAATTCGGAGATAAATATGTAGTAATGCATCCAAAGGATAAGAGATACAAAGATTACAAAGAAGGCCAAAAAATAAACCTGGAGTGGATAAACGGACCGATTATGGCCACTGTTATAAAAGATGAGGCAATTGATATGGATTTTGGAACTGGAGTTATGACCATCACGCCATGGCACGACCCAATTGATTTTGAAATTGCAGAAAGGCACAACTTAGACAAAGAACAAATAATTGATTTTAGAGGAAAGCTTTTGCCTATTGCAGAGGAGTTTAGTGGAATGAAAATTTTAGAGGCCAGACCTAAAATAATAGATAAACTACAAAGTAAGGGGCTGGTCGAAAAAATTGAAGAAAACTATAAACACGTTGTAAAAACTTGTTATAAGTGTAATACACTGATTGAGCCCCAAATAAAAGAACAGTGGTTTTTGAAAATGAAACCCTTGGCGGATCCCGCGATAAAAGCCATAAAAAATGGTGATATTAAATTTACCCCCGTTCATTATAAAAAAATTGCACTACACTGGCTAAACAACATTTTAGACTGGCCTTTGTCACGGCAAATTGCATGGGGAATCCCCATTCCCGGAGATGAAGCACATGACACTTTTGATACCTGGTTCTCTTCTGGGCAGTGGCCTTATGCTGTTTTGGGCTTCCCAAAGTCAAAAGACTTTAAAGCATTTTTCCCTACAGACGTAATGGAAACAGGCGGAGACTTAATTTTCTTTTGGGTTTCCAGAATGATAATGTTTTCTTTATATAATACAAAAAAAATACCTTTTAAAAATGTGTATATGCATGGTTTGGTTTTAGACGCCAAGGGTCAAAAAATGTCCAAGTCAAAAGGAAACGTTATAAATCCTTTAGATTTAATAGAAAAATTTGGCACGGATGCCCTTAGGATGGCCTTAGTAGTGGGCAATACTCCCGGGACCTCTCTGCCTTTAGATGAAAATAAAATAAAGGCGTATAAGCATTTTTCAAATAAGATTTGGAATGCTAGCCGTTTTGTAATGATGAATTTAGCAGATTATAAACCCGGCAAAGTCACGATTACTCCAAAGGACAAAAAAATAATTACAGACTTTAAAAAACAAGCTAAGGTTATTACAAAAGAAATGGATAACTTTAAATTTTATTCAGCTGCTGAAAAAGCCTACCATTATTTCTGGCATGTTTTTTGTGATAAAATTATAGAAGAAAGCAAAGACAAACTATCTAACCCAAAAACTAAAAAATCAGCGCAATATATGCTTTTGGAAATTTTATCAAACTCTTTAAAAATGCTTCATCCTTTTATGCCGTTTATTACCGAAGAAATTTACCAGCAACTCCCTCTCAGGAATAAAAAACAGTGTATAATGATAGAAGAATGGATTTCATAATAATTATTTATATTCTTTTTGGAATATTGCCCAGCTTAACTTGGCTTTTTTATTACCTGCGTAAAGACCTGCACCCCGAGCCCAAAAGAGTAATTTTAAAAATATTTTTGTGGGGAGCAGCAATCACCATACCGGTATTTTTTGTTCAAATAGGCTTGGCATATTTACTGGATAATGCTAATTTAAGCGCACTTGTAACTAGTTTAATATACTGGTTTTTGGTAATATCTTTTACAGAAGAAATTTTCAAGTATTTGGTGGTAAAGTTTAAAGCTATAAACAGGCCCGATATGGATGAGCCCGTGGATATTGTAATTTACATGGTGGTAGCTGCTTTGGGATTTGCCGCCTTAGAAAATATTCTTTATTTGTTTGCCCCCACAGGCCAACTTTCTTTTGAAGACATATTAAGCAGAACTTTGCTTATCAGCTTTATACGGTTTATTGGAGCAACATTTTTGCACACCTTATGTTCGGCTGTTATAGGATATGCTTTGGCAATATCTTACCATGACGAAAAAAATCATGTTATGGAAATTATCTTTGGCATAATAATGGCAACGCTCTTGCATGGACTGTATGATTTCTCTATAATGACATTAGATGGCTATTTAAAAATTGTTGTACCTGCAATTGTTATTATAGCTTTAGCTTTTCTGGTTTTTTCCGGTTTTTCAAAACTCAGAAAACTAAAAAGTATTACACTCATAGAACCAATAAAAAATTAATATAAAATTAAATCTAAAAAATTATGACAAACAAGCTGAAACCACAAGACGCAGAAGCTATAAAACCGGCCGAGGGAATTTTTGACCAGGACGGTGAACTGGTTGTAGATGTTTTTGAAACTAACGCTGACTTTGTTGTGCTGGCCGCAATAGCTGGAGTGCAAATAAAAGACATTGATATCTCTTTAGAAAAAGATATGATGGTCATAAAAGGGAATAGGGAAGACCCTCATGAGCAGGCGGGCAAAAAATATTTCTACCAAGAGTGCCACTGGGGCCCATTTTCCAGAAAAATAATTTTACCGGAAAACATTGATATAGATAAGGCAGATGCTCAGATGGACAAAGGAGTTTTAACTATTAAAATTCCCAAAACCGAAAACAACGGTAAAGTAGGCGTAAAAATTTCCTAATCTATAAACATAATAAAAGCCCGACATTATGTCGGGCTTTTTTAGTGCCGGCGGTGGGACTCGAACCCACAAGCCTTGCGGCACGTGCTCCTAAGGCACGCGCGTATTCCAATTCCGCCACGCCGGCTTTTATATATCTTATTCTTTATACAAAAAAAACACAAAATTATCAATGTCTGGAAACCCGCTTTACCCTTGACACGAATCAATTTTTATGCTATATTATACACAGAATCAAAGTTCATTGAAAATAGTTGTTTTCATTTTCTGGCGCTAGGAGTGCCAGACAACTGATTTTAATGAACCAACCCGAAGGAG
>CAZIJR010000024.1:5239-10003 GCA_964539855.1 uncultured Candidatus Saccharibacteria bacterium | reverse complement strand
AAAATTTCTTCAAATCCTTTTATGGTGTCTTCCAGTTTTACATATTTCCCAGACTTGCCTGTAAAGTTTTCTGCCACGAAAAATGGTTGTGATAAAAATCTCTGTATTTTTCTGGCTCTGTTAACTGTTTTTTTATCTTCTTCAGATAGTTCTTCCATTCCTAAAATAGCAATAATGTCTTGCAAATCTTTGTACTTCTGTAAAGTTAGCTGAACATCCCTAGCTACTTTATAATGCTTTTCTCCCACAATTTTAGGGTCTAGGGCAGTTGAAGTGGAGGCTAAAGGATCTACAGCAGGATAAATCCCAATTTCTGTTAAGGCTCTACTCAAAACAATAGTAGAATCTAAGTGAGAAAATGTTGTAGCTGGAGCTGGATCTGTGATATCGTCAGCAGGCACATAAATAGCCTGCACAGAAGTAATGGCTCCATTCTTGGTACTTGTAATCCTTTCTTGAAGTTCTGCCATCTCAGAGGCTAATGTGGGCTGATACCCCACGGCGCTTGGCATTCTTCCAAGTAAAGTAGAAACTTCAGAACCAGCTTGTGAAAATCTAAAAATATTATCTATAAAAAGTAAAACATTTTTTTTCTCCTCATCTCTGAAGTATTCAGCCATTGTCAAAGCAGATAAAGCCACTCTGGCCCTGGCTCCTGGTACTTCATTCATCTGTCCAAACACTAAAGCTGTTTTGTTTATAACACCAGATTCAGTCATTTCGCGGAACAAGTCATTGCCCTCTCTTGTTCTTTCGCCCACCCCAGCAAAAACAGACGCTCCTCCACTTTCTTCTGCCACATTTCTAATAAGTTCTTGTAAAAAAACTGTTTTTCCTACACCAGCTCCCCCGAATAAGCCCACTTTTCCTCCTTTGATAAATGGAGCAATCAAATCTACCACCTTAATTCCAGTTTCAAAAACTTCTGTTTTAGTTGCTTGGTCTGTAAAAGAGGGAGAAGCTCTATGAATGGGCCAATATTTTTTAAACTTTTTATCAGTTTTGGTTAAAGGCTCCCCAATAACATTAAACAAATTTCCCAAAACTTCTTGCCCCACAGGCACCTCAATCATTTTCCCAGTATCTTCCACCTCCTCTCCCCTTTTTAACCCATCTGTGGAATGCATGGAAATTGCCTTAACTTTTGTCTGGTCCAAGTGTTTTACAACTTCCAAAATAACCTTACCGTTTGGACCTTCTACTTTTAACGCATTAAAAAGTGCTGGAAGTTTTGTATTTTCTTGGAACTCCACGTCCACTACAGGCCCTATAATTTGTAATATTTTACCTTTTTGCATTTTATTTATTTAAGCGAGCTAAATAGATTTTTTCGAGGAGAGGGTGCCCCGTAGAGAGGCTCTCCCCGCAGAAAAAACTATTTGGCGAGCGGTATTTATTGTAATGCTTCAGCCCCTGCGCTTATTTCACTTATTTCTGTCGTTATCTTTGATTGTCTAGATTTGTTATACTCTAAATTCAAATTTTCTCCTAAATCTTTTGCGTTATCGCTTGCTGTTTTCATTGCCATTCTGCGAGCACTATGCTCGGATGCGTTGGCTTCTAAAATCAAATGGTAAAATTGCATAAAAAATAAATGTCTTGCCAGTTTTTCTAAAACTTTTTTGGGATTGGGTTCAATAGTATATTCTTTTAGTTTGTTTCTATCTGGCACGAAATTAATGCTATACTCTTTTATTAAGTCCGCAAACTTTCCCCTTTCTGGAATTATTCCTCTTATAGTTTCAGAGATCTGGTCAAAATCAATAGGTAAAACTATTCTCACATGTGGCTCCTGCTTCAAAGCTGTTACAAAATGTGTGGAGATAATAATCACCTTATCAAAATCTTTTTTTAAATATCCATCTAATATAAAATCTGTTACAGGTTCCACTTGCTCGGGGGTCGTATAATCCCCAACTTGTGTAAATTTTTTAACTACGTTGAACCTATTTTTCGATAAATACTGGTATGCCTTTTCGCCGATTGCAAGAAATATATGCTGTTCCCGCCCCTCTGGGGCGAGGCTCGCCCATTTTGAAAAATGGGCGGCAAACTTTTTAAATACAGAGCTGTTAAATGCACCAGCCAATCCTTTATCAGAAGAAATTAATACAAACAATACTTTTTTTATTTGTTTTCTGACTTCAAAAAGTTCTGGTAACTCATTTTTTTTCAAGTCTTCTAAAACAGATAAATTTGCTAATAAGTCCATGGCCATAAAAGCATATGGTCTAGACGCTAAAGCAATTTGCTGGGATTTTCGCATTTTTGTAGCTGAAACCAGCTCCATTGCTTTGGTAATTTGTCCTATATTATTGACTGATTTTAACCTCTTCTTGAGGTTCTGTGGGCTTTCCATTTTTATATTGACTCAACGAACTTGCTTATTACTTCTTTTATCTCACTCTCTAATTCATCGCTGATGGCGCGCTCTTTTTGTATTTTTTCGCCTAATTCTTTGTGCAAATTATCAATGTATTCAATAAATTTCTTTTCAATTTCATTCATTTGCTCTGGTTCAAACTTATCAAAATATCCATTTAATGCTGCGTATAAAACCAATACTTGTTTTTCAAAAGGAATTGGGGCCAAGTCTGGCTGTTTTAAAATTTCTGTAATAATTTTTCCTTTTTGGATTCTTTTTTTTGTAGCATCATCCACATCAGAAGCAAACTGCATAAATGTTTGAAGCTCACGAAACTGCGCTAATTCAAGTCTTAGCTTCCCGGCCACTTTTTTCATTGCTTTTGTTTGAGCGCTTCCTCCCACACGAGATACGGAAAGCCCCACGTTTACAGCAGGCCTGGTACCTTGATAAAACAAGTCAGACTCCAAATAAATCTGTCCGTCTGTAATAGAAATTACATTTGTAGGAATATAAGCTGTCACATCTCCCAGCTGAGTTTCTATAATAGGCAGGGCAGTTAAGCTTCCTCCTCCTTTTTCTTTAGATAGTTTTGCGGATCTTTCCAACAATCTTGAATGTAAATAAAACACATCTCCGGGGTAGGCTTCTCTTCCAGGCGGTCTGCGTAAAAGCAAAGAAATTTGTCTGTATGCCCAAGCGTGTTTAGATAAGTCATCATAAATCACCAAAGCATCTTTTCCTTTATCTCTAAAATACTCTCCAATTGCAGCTCCGGTAAATGGAGCCAAGTACCAAAATGAGGCAGGGCTGGAAGCAGAAGCCGAAACAACAACAGTATATTCAAAAGCTCCCTGTTCTTTTAATGTTTCTACTATTTTTGCAACTTTACTTTCTTTTTGTCCCACTGCCACATAAATACAAACTGGTCTCGTTTCTTTTGGCTCTTTTAACTGGTTTATGATTGTATCAATAGCAATTGCTGTTTTGCCTGTTTGCCTGTCTCCAATAATAAGTTCTCTTTGGCCTCTTCCCACGGGTATCATACTATCAATGGCTTTAATACCAGTATGCAATGGATAATTCACAGATTCTCGGTCTATAACGTTTGGGGCGTCCCCTTCTAATGTATAGGTTTCTTTTTTGTCCTTTTCTGAAAACAATGGACCCTTCCCGTCAATTGGATTTCCCAAAGGATCTACTACTCTACCTAAAATTTGCTCTCCTACATTAATAGACAAAAGCTGTTTTGTTCTTTTTACAGTGTCTCCAGATTTTATTTTTTCTGCGTTTCCCAAAACCAAGGCTCCCACAGAGTCTTCCTCCAAGTTAAGCGCCACAGCCATAACTTTTTCCATCCCCGTTTCAACCGTTAAAACTTCCTGCGACTGCACATTTAAAAGCCCTGATATTTTTAAAATACCATCTCCAACCTCCACAACTTTGCCAATCTCCTCCCACTCTGATTTTTCTTCAAATCCCTCTATGGCCTGCTTAATTTTTTCTATAATTTCATTACTCATGTTTAAAATATTTCGCTTAATTTATTTTTTAATGAATTATCAAATTGTTTTTCATTATTTATCACCACTTTTATACCCGCTATTAAATCTGTGTTTACTTTTTCTTTTACTATATCTCCATCTTTTACAAACTTTTTTAACAATGCTTTATTTTCCGCAGTAAGCTTTCTAGCAATTTCCAAAGTAATCTTTTTATTGCCATTTTTTTTTAACATAATCTCTTCAGCCAAAACTACTATTTCTCTTGCTTTACTAAACAATCCTGATTTTATTATAAGAAGCATAAAATTCTTAGCAATCTTTTTTTCATCAGCCTTTTTGGCTAACACAGCACCTGCCAAAGCTTCTGCATAAATTTTAACCTGATTATTTTTCATCCTTTATAAAATTCACTGCTTTTTTTATAAGAGCCTCGTCCACAGCTTCGGGTTTCATTTCTACTGTCTTTATTAATGTTTTTTTAATCAATTCTCCGGCCTGTGCCAAAACATTTTTCTTATTTTCTTCCAACTGCCTTTTAAGCTGTTCCTCTGCTTGTTTTTGCATTTCCTCCTGCTTTTTATCGTTCTCTTGCTGCAATTCTGTTGCCAATACTTTTGCCCTGTCTTCTGTGGCTTTTATTATGTTAATTGACTCTTGCTCAGCCTCTCTTATCTTCCCCTTTCCTATCTCATCAATTTCATTTAATCTTATATCTGCCTGTTCGGCCTTTTCCAATCCTATTTTGATTTTTTGGTTTCTTTCTTTTATTATTTTAATCAGTGGCTTGTAAACAAAGGCCCACAATACCACCAAAAGTATAAAAAAATTAAAAGTCTGGCTTAAAAATAGTTTCCAGTTAATACCTAGTTGGCCTAATAAACCTGCTTCTTCCAT
>CAZIJR010000024.1:0-5139 GCA_964539855.1 uncultured Candidatus Saccharibacteria bacterium | reverse complement strand
TTTATTTAAAGACTAAATCTTGGGCGCCTTGGGCGCCCAAATTTTAAGCTTTAAGCAACGAATTTGATAATCAATGCGATAACCAATGCATAAATAGCAATGGCCTCAGCAAAAGCAATGGCCAAAATTGCCATTGTCTGTACTTTTGAAGCTGCTTCAGGATTTCTTCCAATTGCCTTTAAGGCAGAAGAACCTATCCATCCAATAGAAACTGCAGGGAATATTGCTCCCATAACAATGGTTCCTGCTACTGCTAACGCTTTAATTGATTCTGCGTCCATGTCTTTTAATTTTTAATTTTAATTATATTAATTTTTTGACCTTTATTTTAATGCTCGTGTGTCGCTGTGTGCAGGGAAATTGAAACCAACGTAATCATTGCAAAAATAAATGCTTGAATCATTCCGACAAAAATTTCTAAAAACAAAAACGGTAAAGGTATAAAATATGGCGCTAAAAAAGAAATTATTGTCAGTAAAACTTCTCCGGCAAACACGTTTCCAAACAACCTGAATGACAAAGAAATTATTTTGGCAAGCTCGGAAATAAGTTCTAAAATTCCTATAAAAAAATCGATTGGTCCTTTAAAATTAATGTATTTCCCTATGTGCTTAAACGTCCCCACAGATGCCATTCCTATAATATTGGTCATTATTACAGAAATAACTGCAAATGCCAATGTAAAATTCAAATCAGCTGCCGGAGAACGAAAAAGCGGGGTTTCGTGCCCGCCATGCTCAAGCATTAATGATCCTACTCCTGGAAAAATTCCTAAAAGGTTTGAGCACAATATAAAAATAAAAATTGTAGCTACTAAGGGAAAATATTTCTCTGCCTTTTCCTTATTACCCAAGGTTGATTCCATCAAGCCCAAAAGGCCCTCAACTCCCATTTCAACTACTCCCTGTACCTTGCCAGGTACAAGCCTAATTTTGCTCTTAAATATAAGAGAGAATGTAATCAAAAGCAAAGAAACGATCAGGGTTAGAAACAACCCGTTTGTCACACCAAAATTCCCTATACTAAATAATTCCTGCGCTTTTAATGATATTTCCTCCATAAAATAAATTAAATAATTGCTGTTTTATAACAGCAAAAATTCAAATTTATTATATACCCGTTTTTCTAAAATTGCAACACTTTTAAATTATTTTGACATTGGTTCGCCTTAATTCTTTATTAATTTCAACGTAATTGGGTATTGTTTTTTCTACCAAAGCCCAAAATCTCTTAGAATGATTAAGCTCTCCCAGATGGCAAAGCTCATGCACAATCAAATAATCAGCTAGCTCCGGCCTTAAATAAATAATTTTATAGTTAAAATTTAAATTTCTATTAGATGAACAGCTTCCCCACCTTGAACTGGTATTTTTTATAGCGATGCGGTTTATTTCAAAGTTATAAAACTTGTTAAAATAACTGAGCCTATTTTCCACCAACCTCCTAGCCTGCTCTCTTTTTTTTACGGTAAACCTCCTAAATATTTTCATAATACGTATTATAATACGTATTTAAATAAGTACAAAAAAGCCCCCGTTGAGCGGGGGCCGTAAAAATATCTTTTTTTAGCTTTTAATTTTATTATATATATAGTTTGTTGTGCTTCCAAAAGCAGATAGGAAAATAACAAAAGTAAAAATCCAACCCGCAAAAGGAACCATGCCAATAAGTGCCAACACAATTACAGAACATAGAATAATCCACCAATTTAATTTGTAATCAGGCTTTTTAAACAAATATTTTAAGGCCAGTTTAGCAAAGACTAAAACAGAAACCACAGCACCAACAAACAGTAGCATCGCATAAAATAATACCGCGATAATCCCAATGAACGCACCGACCACTGTAAAAAAGCTCAAGATAACAGCCACTGGCACAACAACCATTACAACGAATCCTCTCAATACCTCTTTCCAAAAACTTGTCACAGACTTTGAAACAATGTCCGTTGCCTGATGCTTAAAAACGTAAAATATAATCAAAGCCGCCACAAAAATCATTAGTGACTTTATAATCCAGACCAGGCTCATAAAACCCACGAATGCCCCTTTGCTGGTTTCTTTTGTGGGTATTTCTGTTTTATGAAAGTTTGTCTCACCATCAATTCTCACTTCCTGGCTTATTATTGTTTGCGAAGGAGAATAATAATCAAAATTACCAAGCACCACGGCATTCGGTCCAAGTTTCACTTTTTCTGCTTCAATTAATAAATCTCCCTCAACCGTTCCGTTAAAATAAACCGTACCCCCTTTTATACTCGCAGAACCCTTGGTTTCTCCACTGTAATCAATATTTCCTCCTGCAATTTTTAAATCTTTACCAGCAGTAGATCCGGGTACCACGCTTATCTGTCCTCCAACAACCACCAAATCCCCTCCCACAGAATTGGCTATAACAATATTTCCTCCTGCAACCCTGACATCTCCTGCTACACTGCTCATTATATTGACACTGCCTCCAGCAGCTTCAATATCGCCTAAAACAGGGCCTGAAATAAACAAGTTTCCTCCTGTTGCCAGCACGTCTCCATTGACCGTACCTGAGACATTTACACTCCCTCCGGCTGTATAAAGATTATCATTTATTACAGAACCGGCTTCCAGATAATAACTCTCTCCTGTTTTAAACACAGCTCCATGTGCTAAAACCGGAACCAAAACCAAAAATGCTACAAAACTAAATAAAAATAATTTTTTTATCATATATATTATTTAATAATATTTTGCTATTTTAACATAAAATTATTTAAAAATCTGGAGAGTGCTTCTGCTACACTTGCCAAACCCAAGTTTTGCTTTAACTCGGATGTTTCCTCAATAAACGCCACTGGGTCAACCCTTGAGCCGTTGTCACGCATAGAAAAATGTAAATGAGGTCCTGCTGCATAACCAGAATCTCCAGACAATGCAATAATTTGTCCATTTATCACCAACTCCCCTTCTTGAACCCTAAACTTATCTAAGTGCAAATACAAAGAAAATATCCCCAATCCATGATCTATTATAATTGTTTTTCCGTAATTGGAAAGATCTCTTGCCATAACCACCTTTCCATCATTCACAGCAAAAACTTTTGTGTCTAACCCTGCTCTCAAGTCTATCCCAAAATGTCTTACATCATATCCTGTAAATTTTATAATTTCACCAAAGTCAAATCCGCTTTTCGAAACATTTTTTAGGGGGAGGGAAAAAGCCCCAGTAAAATATGCTTCTGACGTAAATTTTTTAAAAACCTCTTCTAGGCTTGGATTATCATTCTGTGAAATATTAGTTAATACTTTGTTTGCTGTGTATCCTTTATCTTGCAATTCTTGCGAAATAGCCATTTTTGTTGAAGGAAAATCCCTTTCTTCCACAAAAATTTCTTTTTCTATGGCCTTGCCTGAAGTATTAACTAAAATTTTATATTCGCCGGGACCCATGTTCGCGTCAATTCCCAAAAAAGCGTACCAGTCAGAATAATTACTGTTTCTGAAAAAAGTAATTATTTTATTATTAAAAACTCCGTTTACTTTGGCGTAACTTCCACTGGCTTTTACTAAAACCGTATCTCCTTGCTGAGGATTTACAGAAGAAACATAAATTTCATTTTCGGGCACAAAAATATAATTGTGAGAAATAAAAATTAAAGCAATCAAAAAAGCAATTACTGCAATCGTGGTAACCGCCCCAATCAAAACTAAATAATGCCTTTTCGCCTTCTTTGCTTTTCTCTTTTTTTTGCGCGCCATATTATTTTAAAATAAGCGTGGCTAAACCCAAGAAAACAAAAAATCCAAAAACATCTGTAGCTGTAGTTATAAAAATTGTGGCCGAAGAGGCAGGGTCTTTACCAAGACGCTTCATAACCAAAGGAACAACAGTTCCAAAAAATGCAGCTATAATTAAGTTTATAACCATAGCCATTGCCAATATTATACCTATAAGAAAATCGTGATTTATAACTACCACAACCGCAATAACTATGGCTCCGTTTATTAGCCCGTTTACAAAACCAGCTCCCAGCTCATTTTTAAGGGCGCTCCACATGGTTTTTAGATCAATCTGCTTTAAGGTAATTCCCCTCACTAAAACTGCCAAGGTTTGAGTGGCTGCGTTTCCACCCATACCTGCCACAATTGGCATATATACCGCCAAAAGAACATATTTTGAAATTGTGTCGCCAAAAAGTCCCACGGTAAAAGCAGCTAAAAAAGCTGTGCCCAGGTTTAGTATCAGCCATTTATAACGATATTTTATTTTTACCTTTGCCGTGTCAAACACCGATTCTTCATCATGAACACCTGCAAAATCATAAAGAGAGGCAGACTCTTCTTCGTGTAAAACCTTTAGCACGTCATCAGAATAAATAATCCCCATAACATTTCCCGTATGCCCTATCACCACTACTTTATTATGAGGATAACTCCTAAACAATTCTAAAACTTCTCCCGTGTTTGCATCGTGCTTTATAGTCTTAATTTTTTTTATATATTTTACAGCTTTCTCTCCGGGTTTTCCAAAGCCCAGCTCGTGCACAGGCAGATACCCCATAAACTCGCCATGGTTCATGGCTAAAATGGCGGGCAATTTCCCTGTACGTTTTTCGTGCACTTTTACTTGTTTTGCTACAGAGGCAATAGTATCTTCAGTTTCAACCTGGATATAATCTACGTTCATCAATCCGGCCGCTGTTTCGGGATCAAACTGCAAAAGCAAAGAAATCTCTGACTTTAATTGTTCATTTAATTCAGACATAATCGGTGCTCTTCTATTTTCAGGCAGTAACTGCAAGACGTCTGTTGCTTCATCAGCATCTAAATGCCCCAAAACCTTCACCAGCTCTTCTTTGTTTATTTTTGAAATAATATCGTATTTTATATGTTTTGAAAGCCGTAAAAGTATATCCCCTTTCTGCAATTCGGGCGTCTGCCTAAAAAACTCCAACCGCTTTTCGGGGTTGTAAGATATTTGGTGGATAATTTTCCCAGTATCATTTTTATCTGCCATAATTTATTTTACCACAAAACGAAAAGGTGGCATACACCTTGAAAAAAACATTTTTATTTAGTAAGATATAAGCAACCATTCCGCAGTAGCTCAATGGTAGAGCAAATCCCTGTTAAGGATAAGGTTGTAGGTTCGAATCCTACCTGCGGAG
>CAZIJR010000023.1:0-11282 GCA_964539855.1 uncultured Candidatus Saccharibacteria bacterium | reverse complement strand
CCCAGCGGATATCTTGAGCGACATCAAGATTAGGAGAAAAACTCCAATAGATTCCGGTGGCAACCATTTCTTCGGCCGTTGCAGATGCTACGCGTTTTACTAAGTCAGTATCATGGCTTGCACCCAAACCAATAGAATGAGGGAAAACAGTAGCCCCCAACACATTGGCGTGACCATGAACAGCATCAATCCCGTACAATAATGGTATTTTCAGACAAGTGCTTTTAGCTGCGTCCTGAAAACTGTTTACCATTTGGAGCCACGCTAACGGAGTTTCTTGTTTTGGTCCTGCTCCTCCTCCGCTTAATAGCGCTCCCAAATTGTACTTTGTAATTTCGTTGAGATTATGAATACTATTTTTTTCAATCAATGCCATTTGGCCAATTTTTTCCCATTCCGTCATTCTACCCATTAGGTCATCAACTCTTTTTTGAACAGATAAATTTTTATTTAAGTAAGGCGCATTTTCTTGTGTGCATCTTTCAGATAGGTTGTCATTTTTGTTTCCAAACGAAAAAAAAGCTACTCCTAAAATTGAAATAAAAACAAATATGGAAAAAACCCAAAAGGCGATTTTTTTATGTTTTTTTATATTGAAAAAAATATTGTACATGATATTTTTAGTTATTGTTTATACTACCAAAAAATCACCTACATATAAAGGTGATTTTATAGTGAGCCTAAGTCCAGCGTAAGGTCTACTCTTATTTTTTCTACAAAGTCTTGTACGTGGCTTACCAGTATCATTGTACCGTCAAAGTCATTGATTGCTTTGGCTATTATGGGAATATGGCGAAAATTAATATGATTGGTGGGTTCGTCTAAAATAAGTAATCCTGGTTTTTCTAGCGCTATAGCCGCAAAAGCAACCAGGCCTTTTTGTCCTTCAGACAATGAACCAATCTTTGCCTTCAATAATTCTGAGTCTAAAAGAAAACCGGCGGCATGAGCCCTTAGCCCTTGTTCGGTGCCATTGCCACCTTGAGCTTTTGATAAGGTTTGATAAACAGTGGCTTTAAAATCAAGCGTAGAAAAATCTTGCCTGTAATATCCTATTTTTACTCCTGCTTTAACTTGTTCGCCCTTTGCATGACCAGATGCAAGGTTTTCTAAAAGAGTGGATTTTCCAATTCCATTTGGTCCTGTTAAAAGTAGTCTGTCTCTTTTACCTAATTCAATCTTAACTTTTTTGTTCACAAATTTATGATCAATAGCCACGGCCACAGAAGATAGTTTTAAAATAACTCCTCCAGTATCTGTTTGGCAGGGAATAGAAAATTGTTTTATGGTTTTATCTTCTCTTCTCAAATCTACAACTTCTTCTTCCAGTTCTTTTATCTTTTTTTTCATTTTAGATGAAACATCTCTTAAGTGTCCACCTTTTTGCGCAAAAAAGTTGGCTTGCTCTTTTCTATGAGAAATATCTTTTTCTAATCTTACATTTTTCATTCTCTCTCTTTCAATTCTCATTTTAATTTCCTCAACAACCGTAAAATAGTCACCAGTATATTGTTCAACTTTTTTTGAAAATATATCCAAATATAAAACACCTTGAGTAAATGCATTTAAAAAGTCTGCATCATGAGAAATAACAATGCAAGTTTTGGGATATTCAATAATAAATTTTGTTAGATGTTTTATTCCGGCTTTGTCTAAATTGTTTGTCGGCTCGTCCAGCAAAAGAATATCTGGGTCTTGGATTAGCGCGGAAGCTAAAAGAATTCTTGCCTGTTGGCCACCAGAAAGATTTCCTATTTTTCTGTCATGGGGCATTTCCAAATTTACTACTTCTAAAACATCTTCAATTCTTTTATCAATATTATAAATTTTATCTGTAAAACATTTTGCAAAATATTCTGTAATAGTGAGCTCCCAATCTTCGCGCGGAATTACCTGTTTTGCTGTGGCGATGGTCAAGTTCTTGTTTATGTTAATTGCCCCGGCTTCAGGCAATGCCTCGCCGGTTATTAGCTCAAAAATTGTACTTTTACCCGCTCCATTTTGCCCCATCAAGGTAATCTTTGAACCTTTGCGTACAGAAAAACTGGCCTCATTTAGTATGGGCTTATTTGTTTCCCATTCAAAGGAAACATTGCTAAATTTTATTACAATCTCATTTTCAGCCATAATAGATATGTTATCCTATTTTTGAATAAATATCCAGTATGCCTGTAAAAATGCGGACCCAAGGGGATTTTGTAAACAAAAAAGTGTACTAGGCGCGGGCGGCGGGATTTGAACCCGCGATCTCTCCCGTGACAGGGGAGCATTCTAAACCAGGCTGAACTACGCCCGCGCTTAATACACTTTTAAAATATCACTTTTTAAAATGCTTAATCCTTTACAAAATTTATCATATTTTCTTTGTAAAAACAACCGTGCCGGCAAATCATCGTACATAAATTTAAAAAGCTTTTTTGTATCATTTGTACTGTAATTTAATCTCCAGGTATTACCACTGCCGAATACGGACCCAGTGGTGAACACTAATTTAGTTAAGTTGTTTTTAGAATTGGCATGTGCCGAGGGAGAGACTCGAACTCTCGACCTCCACGTTATGAGTGTGGCGCTCTAACCAGCTGAGCTACCCCGGCGCACCTAAAGAAAATTTGTTGGGCCTCTCCGAATTGCACGGAGGTCTGAAGCTTATGAGACTTCCGAGGTACTACTCCTCCAAGGCCCGCGACATACGTATTTAGTATTCTAACACAAAAAAATACTGTAATCAAGTTAAAAAAAAGAGCGGCGCACTGACAATGTCAGAGGTCGCTTTAGAATTCCAGCGGCGGCTGGTTTTTAGGGTAGATACAGGTTATCAAGAGGAACTGTCACCAATATGCTGGCTCCATTAACAGGGTGATTTACCCAAACCAGAACGTGGCCCCTAGGAACTTGCGTAACCTCCACTTTGTATCTTCGGCCTTGTGTGCCTTTGATATAAGCGGAATCTCCGGGCTGTAAATCGCTTGGGTATCTTCTACTTTTCTTTTTGCGCCTAGCCATGGGTATTCCTTCCGTGACAAGATTGGAAAGGTCTTGGTTAAGCCAATGTCCTCCTTTTATTTTTCGGACGACCGTATGGAAAAGAAGGGTTTTTTCCACTCGCGATTCTTATTTCACCATTGCCTTCTTGCTCCCAGATCCTTATTCTAAAGCCCAGTTCTTCCCAGTTGTGGCGACTGCTCCAAATCGCGAAAGCCTTACCTGATGAGCACCTCCACAGGTCGCGCCTCACGCCGTCTTTGCACAGGACGCCTTGCAAGGCGTCTTCCTCATCAATGTTGCTTGCCAAAACCTTGTTTGTATAAGCAACATTACCCATAGCTTCGATGTAGTAGACGTATTTACGCACTCTCTTTTTTGTCACAATGGTTCCCCTTTATTTTGAGAGGGTAAAGTTTTTTAAGTTGCCATTTTAACAATACCACTTTATTGCGAAAAATCAAGATATTTATGGGCTTGTATTAGGGCCTTAAAAGATGTAAAATAGAGTAATATATAGAATATAATATGCGAAAAAATATAGTTATAAATGACCCTAATGAGGGTGCTTTAATTAAAGAATTGGAAGCCAGAACAGATATTAAAGCAGAAAGAATAAAGCGCTTTTTGAAGATGCCCGATTTGACCAAAAAGGAAAACTCTCCAATAAGGATTGTGGCTGACCAAATTATGAGCTTACCCAGATTTATTGATTTTGATATAGTGGACATTCCTAAAATAGTCACAGTTAAACAAGAATTTGATTTATTAAATTCCCCAAAAGATCATCCAAGCCGAAAGGAAACAGATACATTTTTTATCAATGATGTACACCATTTGCGGACCCAAATGACTGTAATGTGGCCGTTTTATTTGAGTAAAAAAGAAATATTAGAGAAGCTAGAAAAAGATGGAGAGGTAAAAGCGCTAGCTCCTGGTATTGTATTTCGTAAGGACGAAATAGATAGAAAGCATTTTCCGGTTTTTCACCAGATTGACGGATTATTAATTTGTAAAAAAGATAAAAAAGTAATTACCCTGGACGATCTAAAAGAGGTTGAGGCAGAAATGACAAAAAGTATTTTTGGTGAAGATGTGGAGTACAGATTTTTAGTGGATTCATTTCCCTTTACAGATCCTTCTGTGCAAATTGAAATTAAATTTAATAATGATTGGATGGAGGTTGTAGGTTCGGGACTGGTACATAACCAAGTTTTGAAAAACTTAAATATTGACCCGGAAGTTTATAACGGCTGGGCGTTTGGATTCGGGATAGAAAGGCTAGCCATGGTTAAAATGGAAATTCCAGATATAAGAATATTTTGGTCTGAAGATGAAAGAATCACCAGCCAGTTTAAAGATATAAACAGTAAGTTTACAGAGGTGAGTAAGTATCCAGAGACTTCTCGCGACATTTCATTTATAATAGATAAAGATATAAATCTAAATAATTATTACGAGATTGTAAGAGATTACGCAGATAATATAATAGAAGAGGTAAAACTGGTAGATGAATATGAAGATGAAAAAAAATTTGGTAAAGATAAAAAGAGCTACACATTCCGCATTATATATAGAAGCCACGAAAGAACTCTTACTGCCCAAGAGGTAAATAAAATTCAAGAAGAAATTCGTGAAAAAACAAAAACAGACTTAAACGCAGAGCTAAGGTAAAAATATTTTTTAAATAAATATGAAATTAAATATAAAATCTAAGGACGAACCAGAAAAAAAACAAGAAAAGAAACCGGTGGTAAAAGCGCAGGTAAAGAAAGCTGTTGCAAAACCAGCGAAAGTTTTGGCTGCAAAAAAACCGGAAGTAAAGAAAGAATATAAGGGAGCGAAGCAAACACTTACTCCGAGCGTAAGCGAGGAGCCCAGGAAAACAGAGGTTGTAAAGGAGGATGTTAAGATAGAGCCTAAAAAAGTTAGAAAAGAAGGCGAATATTCTGCCAAGGATATTTATGTTTTAAAGGGACTAGAGCCTGTTAGAAAAAGGCCAGGAATGTATATTGGTTCTACTGGAGTAGACGGTCTTCATCATTTGATTTGGGAGGTAGTAGACAACTGTTTGGATGAAGCAATGGCAGGATATGCTAAAACCATTGAGGTGGTCTTATTGCCAGACGACATGGTAAAAATTTCTGATGATGGTAGAGGTATCCCTGTAGAAAAACACGCCGACACCAAAAAGTCAGCCTTGGAAACTGTTATGACAACCTTGCATGCTGGGGGGAAATTTGGTGGGGATGCGTATAAAGTTTCGGGCGGGTTGCATGGAGTGGGCATTTCTGTGGTGTGCGCACTTTCTACATATATGCTGTCAGAAGTACATAGAGATGGGGGAGTTTATCAGCAGGAATATTTTCGTGGAAATCCAAAGGGAGCTGTTAAAAAAGTGGGAGATAGTAAAAAAACCGGAACAGTTCAAACATTTCAAGCTGACCCTGAAATTTTTTCTGAAATAAAATATGATCCTAAAAGGATTTTAAAACACTTACGTCAGCAATCATATTTAACAAAAGGAGTAAAAATTACATTTAACGATAAAAGGGAAAAAGGAAAAGAAAGCAATTACGCATTTTATTTTGAAGGAGGAGTGGCTTCTTATGTAAAATATTTGATTGAAGGTAACACGGCAAGACATTCAAATATTTTTTCTGTAGCTGCCACAAAGGATGACATTTTTGTGGAAGCGGCTTTTCAGTATACTCAGGAAATGGAATCTACTGAAGAATCTTTTGCAAACAATATTTATACTATGGAAGGGGGAACTCATGTTTCTGGTTTTAGGACAGCCCTAACCAGATCCTTAAATGATTATGCTCGCAGAGAAAACTTTCTTAAAGAAAAAGATGATAACTTTTCCGGAGATGATGTAAGGGAAGGGTTGACTGTTGTTATTTCTGTTAAAATAAGGACGCCTCAATTTGAAGGCCAAACAAAAGCAAAGCTGGGCAACCCCGAAGCCAAGAATGCGGTGGAAGCTGCTGTGGCAGAAGGTTTAGCAGATTATTTAGAAAGAAATCCATCTGATGCAAAAGCTATCATAGAAAACTGTATGCTTGCCAACAAAGCAAGATTGGCGGCCAAAGCAGCCAGGCAGACAGTTTTAAGAAAAGGAGCTTTAGAGGGTTTGGCCTTGCCCGGAAAATTAGCGGACTGCCTTTCCAAAAAACCCGAGGAATCTGAACTATATATAGTAGAGGGAGATTCAGCTGGAGGCTCTTCTAAGCAGGCTCGTGATAGAAGATTTCAGGCAATATTGCCTCTAAGAGGAAAAATTTTAAACGTGGAAAGGGCAAGGTTAGATAAAATGCTGGCATCTAAAGAAATAAAAGCTTTGATTATTGCCATGGGTACCGGCATTGGCGAAGATTTTAATATAGAAAAATTAAGATACCACAGGATTGTTATTATGACAGATGCCGATGTGGATGGAGCTCATATCAGGACATTACTTTTAACATTTTTTTATAGGCATTTTAAGCCAGTTGTTGATGGAGGGTATATATATATTGCCCAGCCGCCTCTTTTCAAAATTCAAGCAGGGAAAAGAGTGGAGTACGCATATACAGATGAGCAAAGGGATAAAATCATAAAAGAAATTGGTAAAACCACAGGAGTGTCTATTCAGAGATACAAAGGTTTGGGAGAAATGAATCCAGAACAGCTTTGGGAAACAACAATGAATCCAGAAAACAGGACGTTACTCCAAGTTGCAGTGGAAGAGCCTCGCGAAGCAGACAAAACATTTGATATTTTGATGGGGGAGTCTGTGGAGCCCAGGAAAAAGTTTATCCAAACTCACGCCAAGTCAGTAAAGAGCCTGGATATATAATTGAATTTTAAGGCTGCCTGGGAGGGTGGCTTTTGATTTGTGTTGCTAATATTGACAACTAATTTCTAAAATGATATAATAAATAATAGGAAACATTTTTGTTTTTAGGAGGGCACCACAATGTCGGAATGTGATGGACAAGACGAGCTGGCCAGTTTGGAGGAGAGGCCAATTCTCGAGACGGACTCAGCTCTCTTATGGGGACCAGGACCCCCACTCACAAGTGATCAGCTTTTGGATGAGCACTTGAGAAAGCTGGCTCAGTCCAGCGATTAGCGATCACGGCCAGGCCCTGCAAAAGCTACGAGCTTTTGCAGGGCTCTTTTTTTGTTTACAAATTAATGAAAAGTGTTAGGATAAATAAACAATAAACATATGAATGATTATTCTGTTTACATGATTATTGCTTTGATAGCCTTGGGGCTTGTGGCATGGATTTTAATTAAAAAGAAGAAAAGTCGCAGAAATCTTTCTTCTATTGCCACTACTGCTATTTTGCTCAACATAGCCGGAATTATAATTGGTGAGACAAATCTTTTTAGCAACACATTCGGTTACGGGCTTATAACCGTAGGTTTGATACTATCTATTATTAGTATATTAAGTAAAGAAAAAATATAATGTTTGATAAAATAAAACAACTGCAAGAGCTAAAGAAAATGCAGGATTCTTTTAAAAAAGAAACGCATAGCGTAGAAAAAGATGGAACCTCGGTTATAATTAATGGAAATTTTGAAGTCATAGAAATAAAATTAAATCCAGAATTGGAAACAGAAAAGCAACAAGAAATTTTAAAAAATTGTTTGAACGAGGCCAGAGAAGAAATTCAAAAAAAGCTTGCCAAAAGTTTAATGGGTTCTGGATTAGGAGCTGGACTGGGTTTTTAAAATAAATATTATTAAATAATAAAAATATGAATTCAATTTTTGCATTTTTTTCAGTGCATCCATATATAACAGGTCTTTTATGGTTTGCTGTTATAGTTGTGCTGGCGTCTATAAAACAAATAAACCAATATGAAAAAGGGGTAAAGTTTACTCTTGGAAAATATGTAGGCTTGCTAGATCCAGGATGGAGAATGGTTTATCCTGTTTTTCAGTCCTATAGAAAAATAGACTTAAGAGTAAAAGCCGTAGATGTGCCTAACCAAGAAGCTATTACCAAGGACAATATTTCTGTAAGCGTAAACGCAGTTATTTATTATAAAGTCCACGAAGCAGATAAAGTTGTTTTGGAAGTAGAAAATTTTTATTATGCGATTTCTCAGTTAGCTCAGACCACCATGAGAAATGCTGTGGGTCAGGTTGATTTAGATGGGCTTTTGTCTCAAAGAGACAAAGTTTCAGAAAGCATAAGATCTATCATAGATAAAGAGACAGACCCATGGGGAATTAAAGTTTCTAATGTGGAATTAAAAGATATTACTCTTCCAGAAGAAATGAAGAGAGTAATAGGTAAGCAAGCAGAAGCTGAAAGAGAAAAAAGAGCCATAATTATAAAAGCAGAAGGGGAAGTATTAGCAGCCAATAATATGGCAAAAGCTGCCCAAGTGCTGGGAGGTTCAAAAGGAGCTTTGCACTTAAGGACATTGCAGTCTATTAATGACATAAGCTCTGATCAGTCTAACACCATTGTGTTTGCTGTTCCTCTGGAAGTATTGAGAGCCTTTGAATCTTTTGGAAAACCTGAAGATCAGGCAAAACCATCCAGCGCAATACCTATGAACCCTCCTCAAAATTAATAACAGCATATAATAAAAAGTCGCTCTTTGAGGGCGACTTTTTAGTTAATTCTTATTGACATATAGAGACTAGTATGATATAAAAATTATAAATGGTATCCAAACTCAAAACAGGGAGAAGCGACAATGACCTCACTTTATGTAGATGATTTGATTCAAAATCTGGAAATTGAGATTACAGAGTTTTCGCGTGTGTATAAGTTAGGCGAGAATTCTGGATATTTCATTGTGATAGAAGATGATGAGGATGGAGGAGTCATCTTCTTGATCATCAAGATCGGTGAGTGTTCAGCCGATAAGGCTAGGAAGATGTGTGCGTCCTCCTTGGAGAACGCACAAAGACTCGTAGCTCACCCTGAGCACAAAACCAGTTGGCAAAGCCGAGACCCAGAAAAAGACCAAGGGGGCGGAGCAATTCGGATTTCTTGTGAAGACGGCAAGACCTACATATTTTCATTCTCCGGACTCACCGAACACGCCGAACACGTTGGCGAGGCCTTGATGGCTTATGTCGCCTTCCACACAGGATATATTAATGCCACAGATTTGAGGGAGTTAATGATAATCAGTAACAATCCATATTTTGGGATTGTGGGGTAGAGAGGCCGGCCACTAGTCGGCAGAAAAGGGTTGGCGATAAATCTCTTCGAGATGCCAACCCTATTTTTTTTGCTTAGAACACAGAGTCCCCAAAAGGTTAGGTTGACAAACAGCAGATTATATGATATGCTGTTTTTAGTTCTTTGTAGGTCTTGGTAACCTATTAGTATAAGGAGTGGGCTGTGTATCCAATGTACTTTCTGGCGTTTAACCTTCCCGTGACCGACGACATCATGGACCTGTTGCTTCAAACAGTATACCTGATGCTCAGAAGTGGTCAGGAAAAAAGAGGGGTGAGTTTTGACTTTTGCGAGGGGATCGTTACTGGTCTAGGGCCTGTTACCTTGTATGGCATGGAAGGCATTCAGTTTGCGGCGCATTTGTATACTGGCAATGGCGAACTCAAGACCACCTTTATGGTCCGGCCACAAGATTTGCGGCGTATGGAAGCAGAAGACCCCAGGTTTGGAGCTTGGTTGACTCTTCAAGACATGTTGCAGCCCCCGACGGATTTGAAGGATAGGATACGACCGAATCCTCTCGCCGCCGTGTCCCGGTCGCATCGGTCCAACTGAGTTTTTCAGTAGCCACCAGGGAAGTTTCCCAGCAAACTTTCACGTCCGCCATGAGACATGTTTTTACTGGCGGCTTTTTTTATCTAAAATATTGAGCAGGCAGGCCCAGCCCAACACCTCAATCACTGATTGAGGTGTTAAAACTAGTTGAAAATCACCATAAAAATCTTGACAAAATATGGCTATTTAGTAAGCTATATAATCGCGTTAACATTTATTTCTTGGACTTGTGAAAAGGAGACGGAGCGATGAATCTTTGGGACTATGTTGCAGCGCTATGCACCAAGAAGCTCGCGGATGTCTTGTTCCACAATGTGGACTGTTCACACGAGGATCGGGCGACGGTCGACTGGCTTACGGC
Source organism: uncultured Candidatus Saccharibacteria bacterium (assembly GCA_964539855.1). Lineage (GTDB taxonomy): Bacteria > Patescibacteriota > Minisyncoccia > Minisyncoccales > Staskawiczbacteraceae > XYD1-FULL-39-28. The sequence continues at coordinate 1,182 of CAZIJR010000023.1, read as the reverse complement.
CGAGGCTTTCGTGGTGAAGAACCCGGGAGCAGTCGATGTCGTATGTTTGAGGTTCGTTGCTCGCTCGGCACTTCTGGGCCAGGACTTTAGGAAAGTGGCGATATGGGATGTCCCAGTCGATCTTCGCTACGAGGCGTTTGACCGCCTGTGCGGTCGGATAGTCTGGGATCTCTTATACCAGAAGATTCGGCGTAAGTTTCCGTCCAATCTCTACCCGAACATTCGTTTCGGGTAGGTAGCGCCGGGCTCCTCACTGTTTCGTTCTTTTCAAAGTAGGCCTTGGAGTCTTGATCATGACTCCAAGGCTTTTTTTGCCTGACTGCCGGCAGGTTGCACAATCCCCCAAAAAGTGGTTATATAAATTTGGTTATAATTCCTGGCTCTTCAAGAGGAGTAATAAGATGTCCGAGAGGCAAGAAGACTTTCCCGTGGCTTCGTTGAGGCATATGGAAAGCAAGATTATTAAGCTACGCTCGTTGATAATGAGAGTTGCCTCAGATATTGCCAAGGCAGAATCAAATCCAGAAGCGCCGAGCTTTACAGTGACAAAAGCCCACATTGATAGGGCATTTGTCTCGTTCTTCCGAGAAATTGCCGGCAATCCTACAGGAGTTGCAGAGGACTTTTGATCCTGACTAACGTTCTGGCCGCGAGCTTCGCTCCGGCTTTTTTTTGCCTACCTGCCTGCTTGCAGGCAGGCCCAGCCCAACACCTCAATCAGTGTTTGAGGTGTTAAATCCACCCCTTTGTCGCCTTGCACAATCCCCCAAAAAAGGTTTGACAAAAGCGTATTTTTGTTGTAATTTTATTTATAGTAGTGTGTTGTTGTAAGCCGTCCTTTGACAAGGAGAATAGCGATGAATCCTTGGCTAAAAGTATATTTTTACTTTTTTCTAGGATTAGTTTTGTTAGGAGCCGGAGTGTTTGGTCGTTTTTCCTATTTCCCGTCTGTAGAAGACAAAGACGTTGGTCTTTATGAGCTTCTTTATCTTGTTCTTGCCGATGTTTCTATGGTAATTGGATTGCTGATTGTTGTTCTCATAATGACATTGAGAATAGGCGTCACTTATTATAGAGACATAAAACCAAAACATTTCTCCTAGGTCCTCTTTGGTATATCCATTGGGGCTTTTTTTTGCTCTGGTGTTGTTGCATAACAGACTAATTTAGTCGGTTATGAGA
>CAZIJR010000022.1:0-11854 GCA_964539855.1 uncultured Candidatus Saccharibacteria bacterium | reverse complement strand
CAAAAGAAATGATTGGCAGAACCCCTGCTGATATTAAAGTTTATAGGCCATTAAAGGATGGTGTTATTGCTGATTACAGGGTTACCCAAGCGATGATGCGCTATTTTATAAACAAGACAACAAGCGGATTAAGAATTTTTAAACCGGAGCTTGTTATTTCAGTTCCCGCCGGCATTACTAGCACAGAAAGAAGAGCTGTAATAGAAGCCGCTATTTCAGCGGGAGCTAAACATGCTTATGTGGCCAAAGAACCCATTTTAGCCGCTATAGGAGCTGGAATACCAATTAATTCTTGTTCTGGGCACATGATAATTGATATTGGTGGAGGAACCTCGGAAGTAGCCGTAATATCTTTGGGAGGAATTGTGACCTCTCATTCTGTAAGGGTTGCTGGAGACAAAATAGATGTTGCGATAACCGAGTATATGAAAAAGAAATATAATCTGGCCATTGGCACACAATCAGCCGAAGAAATAAAAATAAAAGTAGGCACTGCTATGCCACAGAAAGAGTTGAGATTTTTGGAAATCCAAGGAAGAGATTTAATTTTGGGTTTGCCCAGAAATATCAAAATTTCTAATAATGAGGTTTGTGAGGCCATTTCAGATGTGTTGGCCGAAATAATTCAAGCGGCAAAACAGGTTTTGTCTGAAACCCCCCCCGAACTTTCTGCTGACATAATGAACAAAGGTATAATAATGGCAGGCGGAGGAGCCTTGTTGCCAAAGATTAATGAATTAGTAGCGCAAAGCACCGGTGTACCGTGTTTTGTGGCAGAAGAGCCGCTATTCTGTGTAGTAAAAGGAACAGGTACAGTACTAGAGCATTTAGACGAGTACAAAAAAGTCGTAATGTCCAAAAAATAATGCTTAATAGGCATAAAAAACAATGGGAGTTTTTTAAAAAAAAGTTTGAGCAAAATCAGCTTTCTCATGCATATTTATTTTCTGGAGAAAAAGGGATAGGCAAAGAATCATTTGCTATAGAGCTGATAAAAATGGTTAATTGCTCAATTAAAGAAAACGTTCCTTGCCAAAAATGTTTTTCCTGCCAAGCTATAGAAAGAAACGGCTTCCCGGATTTTAAGATTGTTGAAGCTGAAGAGGGAGCCGCCCCGCCTCGCGGGGCGAGCCTCGCCCCTTCGGGGCGGGAAATAAAAATAGCTCAAGTCAGAGAAGCCCAAAAATTTTTAAACTACAAGGCCTATTATGGAGGATATAAAGCGGTTATTGTAGATGGAGCTGAAGCTCTGAATACAGAAGCCCAAAATTGTTTTTTAAAAACATTAGAAGAACCAAAAGGAAAAACGCTTTTGTTTCTTATTACCTCCAGGCCTGATATGCTTTTATCCACAATTACTTCGCGTTGCCAGCCACTTAAATTTTTTAGGCCAAAAGGGTTGGGCTTTTCTCCAGAGCAAGTTGATAGAGAAAACAAGATTTCAAAAGATTTGGAGCGCATGGCAGCCTCTGGTTTATCTGAAAAATTTAAATATGTAAAAGCCATAGATTTTACTAATCAAGATCCAAGAGAAATTTTAACTGTTTTCCAAAAATATTTTAGGAAACAGTTACTTAATAATTTTGCGGATAAAAAAGCTTTAAAGGCCCTAGAGATGTCAGAAGAAATAAATAACAAATTAACCTTTACCAACGCTAATCCAAAATTAGCCTTAGAGGTGTTACTAATGGAATTATAAAATATCGCTCGGCAATCAAATTTTTTTTCCGGCTATCTGGCACTTCGTGTCTCAGAGGCCTGCAAAAAATCTATTGCCTCGCTTCTTACATGAGTTACAAAGAATTTATAGATAAAGCAAAACCGGAGTTTGAAAAGGCGTTTAAATTTTTGGAAAATGAAATGTCAAAAATAAGAACATCTAGAGCTTCGCCTGCCTTGGTAGAGGATATTGTAGTAGATGCGTTTGGCTCAAAATTTCCGTTAAAACAATTAGGCGCAATTTCCGCTCCTTCTACAAACCAGATTGCTATTCAACCCTGGGATACTTCGTATATAGAACCCATAGAAAAAGCAATTTCACAGGCTGGTTTGGGAATGTCAGCCGTAGTAGACAAAAACATTATTAGGCTAAATTTACCTACACTGACAGAAGACTATAGGCAACAGTTAAGTAAGGTATTAAGCGAAAAAGCAGAACAGGCACGCCAAGTAATAAGACATTTGAGGGAAGACGCTTGGAACAAAATACAAAAAGCAGAGAAAGAAAAAGAAATTTCAGAAGATGATAAGTTCAGAGGCAAAGATGAATTACAAAAAGTAGTGGATGACTATAATGAAAAAGTAAAAAATTTAGTAGAGAAGAAAAAAACCGAAATCACTTAAATCATTTAATATATGTTATTTTCATCAATTTTAGTTTTAATAGTTGCATTTTTGAGTTTGATTGCCCTAATGATAATACATGAATTTGGGCATTTTATAATTGCCAAAAAGTTTGGAGTAAGAGTGGATGAATTTGGGATAGGATATCCTCCTAGAATTTTTGGTAAAAAAATTGGTGAGACCATATATTCTGTAAACTGGCTTCCTTTGGGCGCTTTTGTGAGAATTTATGGCGAGGAGGGCGGAGTGGATGATTATAGAAGCTTTGCTCATCTTAAAATTTGGAAAAGAGTTTTAATCGTTATTGGAGGCGTGGCTGCGTTTTGGATTGCTTCCATGATTATTTTCTCTATTGTTTTTACAATGGGAGCTGATTTACCTATTGGTGACCAGGACGTTGCAGAAGTTACAAATGCTCAGGTAAAGGTAATTTCTGTTTCTTCCGGTTCTCCTGCAGAGCAAGCTGGTCTGATACAGACAGATACAATAAACGCGGTTGTAGTAGGTGGGATTGCTATAGAAATAAACAAAATAGCTGATTTTCAAAAAATTGTGGAGGAAAACAAGGGGAAGGAGATTAATATTATTATTGATAGAAATGGACAAAGTTTAAGTTTTATTTTGACTCCTCGCGTGTCTCCGCCTGCGGGGCAGGGAGCTGTTGGAATAGGACTTGAAAGAATGGCTACTCTTATACAAAAGTATCCTTGGTATTTGGCTCTGGTCCAGGGAGTTAAATTTACCTGGACAACAACAATAGAAAGCTTAAAGGGGCTTTACCTGGTTTTTGCAAACTTGCTGACAGGCAAGGGAGCACCCGAGGGGGCTTCTTTTGCAGGGCCATTGGGAATTACAGTATTTTTGGCTAATGCGGCAAGTTATGGGCCGGGGTTTTTCCTGTATTTTATAGGTTTAATTTCTGTGTTTATTGCCATATTTAATTTGTTTCCCATCCCAGCCTTAGATGGAGGGAAGCTAATATTTTTGATTATAGAAAAGATAAAAGGCAGGCCGGTTTCAGCTAAGGTGGAGCAAAACATTACAGTTGTATTTTTCATAATTTTAATAACATTGTCGATTTTTATAACAATAAGGTTTGACATACCTCGTGTAGCAGATTATTTAAAATCTGCGCTACAGCGGTAATAAAAAAATATGTTGCAATCCAAACTTTTCTATAAAACAACAAAGGATAAGTCTGCAGATGCAGAGGCGATATCTCATGATTTGTTAACAAGGGCAGGATATGTAGACCAATTGATGGCGGGGGTCTATACTTTTTTGCCTCTAGGTTTTAGGGTTTTAAATAAAATTGAAAACATAATAAGAAAAAATATGGAAGCTATTGATGGGCAGGAGATACTTATGCCCGCGTTAAATCCAAAAGAAAACTGGCAAAAAACCGGAAGATGGGAAAGTTTGGACATTTTATTTAAAGTGAAGGGAGCGGGGGATAAGGAATATGCTTTGGCTCCGACACACGAGGAAGTCGTCGCTCCTTTGGCCAAAAAAATAATTTTGTCGTATAAAGATTTACCTTTTTATGTTTTTCATATACAAAATAAGTTTAGGAATGAACTTAGAGCAAAATCAGGTATTTTAAGGACCAGAGAATTTATGATGAAAGACTTATATTCATTTAACGCAACGCAGGAAGGTTTAGACAAATATTATGAGAAAACTATAAAAGCTTATTTAAATATTTTTAAGGAATGTGGAATCGGTAAAATAACATATAGAACGCTGGCATCTGGTGGAAGCTTTACAAAATATTCAGATGAATTCCAAACAACCACCGAAGCCGGGGAAGATATAATTTATATTTGTAAAAAGTGTAAACTGGCAATAAACAAAGAGATAAAAGGGGAAACAAACGAATGTCCGGATTGTAAAGGGATTGAATTTGAAGAGAAAAAAGCGGTGGAAGTGGGAAATATTTTTAAGCTGGGAACAAAATTTTCAACTCCGTTTGATTTGAAGTTTAAAGACAAGGACGGTTCTGAAAAGCCAGTTTTGATGGGATGCTACGGAATCGGGCTGGGGAGGCTTTTGGGTACGATTGTGGAAGTAAATCATGATGAAAAAGGAATTATTTGGCCAAAGGAAGTCGCACCGTTTGATATTCACTTGATACCAGTAGAAAAAACTGATAAGGTTAAACGCGCAACAGAAAAAATTTATAAGAATATTTCCGCCCAAGGCGGACCAGCCTCAGGCGGGGAGGTATTATACGATGATAGGATGGACAAGTCTGTAGGAGAAAAATTTGCAGAAGCTGATTTATTGGGTATTCCTTATCGTGTTGTGGTTTCTGAAAAAACCCTTAAAATAAATTCTGTGGAAATAAAAGAGCGAGGAAAAAATCAGGTAAAATTAGTGAAAATAAATTCTATAATAAAAACTCTTAAGAATGGTAAATAGATTAAGAAAACTTTTTTCTTTTTTATCGTTAGACATGGCGATTGATTTGGGCACCGCCAATTCTTTGGTTTATGTGAAAGACAGGGGGATAATTATAAATGAGCCTTCGGTGGTTGCTGTAAACAATAAAACAGGACAAATTCTGGCAATTGGCGAGGAAGCAAAAAAAATGGTTGGCAGAACGCCTGCTTATATTTCTGCCACACGGCCACTGGTAAACGGAGTTATTTCTGACTTTGAGGTTACAGAGCAAATGCTTAAATTTTTTATCGAAAAAGCGGCTTCTTCTGGAAAAAAAGTGTTTGGAGTGCCACGTGTAATCATTGGAATTCCGTGTGGAGTTACAGAAGTTGAAAGAAAAGCTGTCAGGGATGCAGCCAGAAATGCTGGAGCTAGAACGGTGTTTCTAATTGAAGAGCCATTAGCCTCGGCTATTGGAGCAAAACTTCCCATACAGGAAGCAGGAGGTAACTTTATTGTTGATATTGGAGGAGGGACCACAGAAGTGGCGGTAATATCTTTAGGGGGAATTGTGGCGTCTCGTAGTTTGCGAGTGGCCGGAGACAAATTGAATGACGACATTGTCCAGTTCGCCCAAAAAGAATATAAACTTTTAATTGGTGAAAGAACGGCAGAATCAATTAAAATATGCATTGGCTCTGCAATGCCATTAAAAGAAAAAAAGGAAATGGCAATGAGAGGTAGAAATTTGGTAACAGGACTTCCAGAAGAAGTGGTGGTGTTTAATGATGATATTCAGAGAGCACTGGACCGTTCTGTAAAACAAATTATTACGGCCATTAAGACAACGATTGAAGAAACGCCCCCAGAGCTTTTGTCAGACGTAATGACCAACGGAATTTTTTTGGCCGGAGGTGGAAGCCTGTTGCGTGGCCTAGACGTTTTAATTTCAAAAGAAACTAAAATGCCATGCCGCATGATTGACGACCCGCTAACATCGGTAGTTAGAGGGGCTGGTATTGCGTTGGAAAACATTGAAGAGTTAGCCGACGTAATGTCTAAAGACGAAGAGGATATGCCCCTAGTATAGTTTTTGAGTTTATTTTATATTAAAATAATTAAATAAACTCGTGATTAACGAAGAAGAGGTAAAACATATTGCGAAATTGGCGAGGCTGGAATTGACAGGAAAAGAAGTAAAAAAAATGCAGAAAAATCTGTCAGAAATTTTGGATTATTTTGATTTACTAAAAAAAGTCCCTAGATCCGCGCTGCGGACCGAGACCCCGGCAAAAGGTATGGGGGCTATTAGAAAGGATGAGTCAGTTCATAGTCCAATTGCAAATAAAATTATAGAAGCTTCGCCAGATAAAAAAGACGGTTATATAAAGGTTAAAACTATTTTGTAATGGAATTAACTAATTTTACAATTAGGCAAACGCACGAAGGTCTTAAAAATAAAGATTTTTCGTCTGTTGAACTTACAAAAGCCTACTTAGCAAACATAAAAAAATTTGATAAAGATCTTAATGCCTTTTTGTCTGTGGCCCAGGAATCTGCTTTAAAAGAAGCAGAAAAGGCTGATGAAAGAATAAAATTAGGAAATTTTACAGAATTAACCGGAATTCCTTGTGCCATAAAAGATGCCATTTTAGTGGAGGGGCAAAAATGTACAGCAGCCTCTAAAATTTTAGAGAACTATGTGGCGCCTTACGACGCAACGGTTATCAAAAAACTAAAGGAGCAGGGGAGTATTATTTTAGGAAAAACCAATTTAGATGAATTTGCCATGGGTTCGTCTACTGAGAATTCGGCTTTTGGTGTGACAAAAAACCCACACGATAAAACGCGCGTGTCGGGAGGAAGCTCGGGTGGCTCTGCAGCTGCAGTAGCCGCTGAAATGGCCGCCTTTTCGCTAGGATCTGATACAGGAAGCTCTGTTAGGCTGCCGGCCAGCTTTTGTGGGGTTGCTGGGATATATCCAACATACGGATCAGTTTCCCGTTTTGGACTAATTTCTTTTGGATCATCTTTAGAGCAGATAGGGCCAATGGCAAAAAACATAGGGGATATGGAGCTTGTTTTAAAAGCAATATCCGGAAAAGACGAAATGGATGCTACTTCCGTTGATTATTCTTATAAAAAAACAGACGCGGATTTTAAGGGATTGAAAATTGGAGTCCCAAAGGAATATTTTGGCAAAGGTATTGACCCAGAAGTTGAAAAAATAATCAGGGGTGCGATTAATAAAGCAGAAGGTGCTGGCGCAAAAATAGTTGAGATAAGTTTACCCAGTACAGAATTTGCAGTGGCTTGTTATTATATAATAGCTCCATCTGAAGTATCGGCCAATTTAGCCAGGTTTGATGGAATAAAATATGGGCTATCGGTTGATGGAAAAGATTTGCTGGATGTTTATATAAAAACAAGAGGACAAGGATTTGGGCCAGAAGTTAAAAGAAGAATTATATTGGGGACCTATAGCTTGTCTTCTGGATATTACGATGCTTATTACAAAAAAGCCCAGGAGGTTAGGAAACTGGTAAGACAGGATTTTGAAAAAGCATTTAAGGAAGTGGATTTATTATTTTGTCCGGTTTCTCCAACGCCAGCTTTTAAGATAGGTGAAAAAACAGCCGACCCATTGTCAATGTATTTAGCAGATGTTTATACTATTCCTATAAACCTAGCCGGTGTTCCTGCTATATCTATGCCTGCTGGGAAAGCTGGGAATCTACCCGTGGGTTTGCAGATAATTGGAAATCATTTTCAGGAGAACAAAATTTTGGCGGTAGCGCAAGAGATGGAAAAAATGCTATAATAAAAAAAATAGCTATGAGCTGGGAAGTCTTATACAATTTTTTTGGGATAACCGATTTTATTTATTTTATATCTTCACCCGAATTGCAAGATACGCTTTTTCCTGTAAAGCTAATTTTTGTTTCCTTTGCAATGTTTTTCCTTGCTTTTGTGGTTTACTTTATGCTTAATTCAACCTGGCTTCAGTATAAATTTTTGGAGGACGTAGAGGAATTTTTTTCATGGAAGGCCTATGGTACCAGAGAAATAACACGGCAGTGGGGCAGAATTAAAAAAAGGGCCGAATCGGGCCTTCAAGCAGATTATAAGCTGGCGATAATTGACGCAGAAGATCTTTTTAATGAAACAATGGAGGATGCAGGATACGAAGGTAAAAATTTTGAGGAGACGGTGGAAAAGTCCGGAAAATTACTGGAAGCTATGCGGAGAGATTTAATACAGGCTCATGAAGTTAGAAATTCCATTGTTTATGACCCTGACTATAAATTGTCTGATGATCAAGCTAAGCAGATATTAAACATTTTTGAAACTGCCATAAACGCAGTAGGATTGGCATAATTGAGCATTTTAAAACGCTAAAAACCCGTCTTTAAAGACGGGTTTTTTTATGATAGAATTAATTTAGAAAAGTGGTGCAACTGAGAACAACAGCATGCTTACTGCTACTAGGCTTATCAAAATAATCCAAGTAATTTTAAAAAGTTTTTTAGTTTTCATTTTTATATGATAGCAAATTTTAAAAAAAAAGAAAAGGGTAAATTTTCATGGAGTAATTTTTTATTTCAAGGCGTCGCAATTTTACTTATTTTTATTGCAGTTGTTTTAATTATTATAGATTTTAAAATACATAAAAGACGAGAAGAACTTACCTTACAGGTTAATTTTTATCAAAAACAGATTGAGCAATTAGAAAAAGGTAATCAAAAGCTTAAAGATGAGATTGCAAACGCTGACAATATAGATTATTTAGAAAAAATTGCTTATGAACAGCTTGGCGAACAAAAACCTGGAGAAAAGGCAGTAACATTCATTGCCGCAGAAGAAGGTCCGAAAGAAGCCATAGGCCCCGAAAACCCTTGGACGGGATGGCTTGGCGGTGTGTGGAGCTGGATAAAAAGTAAGTTTTGAGATAATATATCCATAAGTGCGAGTGTGGTTCAACGGCAGAATAGTTCCTTCCCAAGGAACAGACGGGGGTTCGATTCCCCTCACTCGCTCCAGATATTTTAATTTTGCCGACATAGCTCAGTGGTAGAGCAACTCTTTCGTAAAGAGTAGGTCACAGGTTCAAATCCTGTTGTCGGCTCCGTTTATGAAACCGTTGATATTTTGCGTAATATTTGTTACTATAAAACATAGGCAGAGTTTTATGTAGAGGGGGGGGTCTGCCTCAAAGGAGCTCTGTAGGCTCGGTGCCACAATCCTGCTAAAAGTTTTGCCTTGCCCGAAGGGCAGGATTATTACAGAGCTTCCGCTTAGGGAGTCCAGGATAGAATGCCCCCGCGTGGTGCAATAGCACCTGCGCAAAGGTTTCATCTTGGACTCCCGCTTTTTTTTTATTAAAAAATATGATAAGTTAAATTAATGTCAGATTTGACTCTTAAAATTCAAGAGCTACAAAAAAGTCTCCAAAATTTGAGAGACTGTCTTTGATTTAGACGCGAAAGAAAAAGAGATTTTGAAACTTGAGAAGGAGACACAGAAGCCGGGTTTTTGGGATGATAACAAAAAAGCAACCGAAATACAGCAAAAAATATCTGAGTTAAAGGAACAGATTGAAAACACGGGTAATTTAGTAAAAGAGCTGGTGGACCTAAGCGAAATGGCTACGCTGGGAGAAGATGACGAGAGTTTGCAAAAAGACCTGGAAAAAAGATATAATAATTTAAAATTAAAAATTAGCAAATCAGAAAACAAAATTTTTTTATCTGGGAAATATGACAAAAATAACGCTCTTTTAGAAATATTTTCTGGAGCTGGGGGGCAGGATTCTCAGGACTGGGCAACAATGCTTTTAAGAATGTACGAAAGATATTGTGCGACAAAAGGATTCAAAACAGAAATTCTTCATCAAGCCTTTGGCGAATCTGGAGGACCGGAAGGCAGAATAGGAACAAAGTCTGTTACTCTGGATATAAAAGGAAAATATGCTTATGGGTTTTTAAAAAAAGAATCAGGAGTACACAGGCTGGTTAGGCAGTCACCGTTTAATGCAAAAAGTTTACGCCAGACATCTTTTGCACTTGTTAATATTTTACCAGAAATTAAGGAAACCGAAACAGACATAGAGATTAGGCCCGAGGATTTGAAAGTGGATACATTTCGTGCATCCGGTCCTGGAGGACAATATGTAAATAAAACCGAGTCCGCTATAAGGATAACGCATATTTCCACTGGCATTGTGGTTTCTTGTCAGACAGAAAGATTGCAGGGCAAAAACAAAGAGAGAGCAATGAAAATTTTGTACGCAAAGCTCAACCAACTAAAAGAAGAAAACCGCGAAAAAGAACTGAAGGATATAAAAGGAGATGCCATTTCAGCATCATGGGGCAACCAGATAAGGTCTTATGTGCTACACCCATATAAAATGGTAAAAGATATAAGAACACAGTATGAAAGTTCAGACCCAGATTCCGTTTTAGACGGAGACTTAGAAAATTTCATCCAAGCAGAGTTAAAATACAATGATTAAATTTGAAAAAGTAACAAAAATTTATCCCGCTCATTCTCCGAGCGGGTCCCCGACAGCTGTCTTGCAGGATGTTTCATTTGAAATAAGTGAAGGAGAGTTTATCTCTGTTGTGGGAAAATCCGGCGCCGGAAAAACAACATTGACTCGCCTAATACTTGGCATGGAAGAGCCGACCTACGGAGATGTTTATTTTAAAGGTAAAAATTTACGCAATGCAGATTCGTTTGAAATACAGAGTATGCGAAGAAGCATAAGCGGAATATATCAGGATTACAAGCTTTTACCTGCTAAGACTGTTTATGAAAATGTTGCATATATTTTGGAGATTGAAGGTAAAAGCTACGGTGAAATAAAAAAAGAAGTTCCAAAAGTTCTTGAGCTTATAGGACTTTCGGAAAAGACTGACAATTTTCCCAAGGAGCTTTCTGGAGGAGAACAGCAAAGGCTTGCCATAGCCAGAGCTTTAGTTAGCCATCCTAAGATAATAATTGCCGACGAACCTACAGGAAATCTAGATCCTTATAATACCTACGAGGTAATTTTTCTTTTAGAAAAAATAAATAAGGCTGGGACCACGGTTATTTTATTGACACACGACAGGGAAGTAGTAAATAAATTGGAAAAAAGAGTTGTAACGCTAGTTGGAGGAAGAATAATAAGAGACGAAAAGCAAGGACAATTTATTATTTAATTTTTATTCGCTATGTTCACAAATATTACTCGAGTTTTTAAATTTGCTTTTAGTAATTTTAGTAGAAACAAAGGGATATCTGTAGCGACTATTTTTGTTTTAGTTGTGGCGATTTTGCTTGTTTCAGCTCTTTTTTTCTTTCAGGGAATTACCGGATATCTGACAGCTGAAATAAGAAATAAAATTGATATTGCGGCATATTTTAACGACGGAACCCCAGAGGAAGACATTTTAGCGGTGAAAGATGAAATTGAGAAAATGTCTCCCAACATAAAATCCATTGAGTATGTTTCAAAAGAGCAGGCTTTGGCTTTGTTTAATGGAAAACATCAGGAGGATGCAGTTTTGCAACGTGCTTTGACAGAGGTGGGAGGAAATCCTTTTTTACCTTCCTTAAATATAACAACAAGCGGAGATCCTGCCCAATATGAGGAAGTTTCAAATGCCATTCAAGCCTCAGCCTTTAGTAAGCTTATATATAAAGTGGATTTCTCACAAAAAAAGGATACTATTGATAAAATTTATTCTATTACTTCTAATATAAATATGGTTGGATTGGGATTGGGGATTGTTTTAATTATACTTTCAGCACTTGTTGTATTTAATACCATAAAGCTTGGTATAGACAGTTCAAAAGATGAAATAAGCACAATGAAAATAGTGGGCGCTTCAGATTGGTTTGTGCGGGGACCATTTATTATGGAGGGCATAATTTACGGCTTAATCGCTTTTGTAATTTGTATTTTAATTTCTGGTTTGTCTGCTTATGCCTTATCAGGAAAAATTTCGGTTATTATGCCAGGCTTTAGCTTATTCAATTATTTCTTGACTAATTTTTGGATTTTTGTTTTAATACAGTTGGTTTTTGGAATAGGGGTAGGGGTGGTTTCCAGCACCATAGTCGTAAAAAAATATTTAGACATATA
>CAZIJR010000021.1:0-11919 GCA_964539855.1 uncultured Candidatus Saccharibacteria bacterium | reverse complement strand
GCCCAGGAGGCCGAGGAGAAGGAACAACAGCTCCGCGACCGGGTAAACTACCTACAAGGTAGAGTTCGGTCAATCGGCCAGACCATTCTCAACTATCAGTCGGCATTTGAAAGTCAAGGGTTGAAAAACCCCGCTGACCTATCTTGGCAGCGGGGAGTAATTCAAGGGTGGACTGAAAAGCTCAACAGGACCAAGGATGATCTCCTAAAGGCCCAAAATGAACTCTCTCAGTCTAACTAAGACCCGCCCAACACAACAGCGCCCCAATTTCGCAAGGAAGCAAATTGGGGCGCCTTTTTTTATTATAAAATATGGCTAGCCGGCATCGAAAAATATACTCTTTATAAATCCTTCTGCTCCATTGGCTAACACAATAATAACTATTCCCACTACAGCAGCAATTAGTGCTCCTTTAGCTATCTTCATTCTTTCTGGGTTTGCAGTGGCAGATAAATACATTATACCCGCTATAATAAATGCTATTGTCGCTAAGCCACTCCCAAGCGCAGTAAGCTGTCCTTTTACAGATGTAACAATATCAAGTAAAGTATTTTGGGCATAAGCTAAAGATGGAAGCAAAACGATTGCCAGAAGAAATATAAATAGTATTTTTTTGTTTATTTTCATAGGCTTTGTTTAATTATATTCCAAAGGAGTTTGCCACAAAGGCGACTGCTCCATTGGCTAAGATTATTAAAATTGTTCCACCTATGGCCGCAAACAAGCTGTTTCTTGCCAGTTTAAGTTTTGCAGGATCTCCCGAAGATGTCAAAAACAAAACACCCGTAACCACCCACATAATCACCACAATCCAGGTTCCTACCAAAACAACTTGTGTCGCAATAGCCTCAGCCATACCACTTATAGTTGGCACTGCAAGGGCAATAGTTGGTAATGCTAAAACAGACAATAAAATTAAAAATACTATTTTTTTGTCCATATTTTTTATATATTTAGATTTTATAGTTTTAAAATTTTCAGCATGCAGCGCCCAGTGCGTTGCAAGTTATTTTTATTATTGAAAAAGCAACAATGCCCACTAATATACCTGCTACTCCCCAAATAAAAGCTGACCTTGCCAGCTTAAGCTTTTCTGGTTCACCCTGCGCAGTTAAAAACATTACGCCAGCTACAAGAAAACAAATTACCGCAATAACTGTAAAAACAAACCATACCACCCGTGCTATGGCTACAGACAAACTTTGGATACTATCAACTGCGCCAAAGGCAATACTTGGCAAAACTAACGCACAAATCAATACCAATAATATTATTTTTTTTCTCACTATTTTTAAACAGCTCCCGCCCCGCTAATGGGGCGGGAGAAATTAAACAAATTAATGGATAACGCTTGAAACTACTGTAATTATGGTAAAAGCCAAAATACCTACCACAACTCCTGCCACTCCCCACAAAAATGCTTGTCTTGCTTTTGTAATTTTATCAGAATCTCCTCCCGATACCAAGAACAAAACTCCTGCAATGATAAAAGCTAAAACTGCTATTATTGTGAAAACTATCCAGGCACCTCTTGCAATTTGGTTTCCAATACTAACAAGGTCTGTGCTAATGTTAGGCGGATTTCCGCCAATTTGCGCTCCTGCAACAAGTGGCAAAGCCATGGCACTCAAAGAAGCTAAACTTAATGCAATTTTTTTCATTTCTTTAAAATTTGAAGTTTAATAGAAAAAAATCGACCTTTTTTATTATTTTAATATGTCTAAAATTTGGTTTACTATTGGCCCAGCGATAAGAGCAATAACTATACCCATTATAGCAAAGAATAAAGCTTTTTTCCCTGTCTCCACCCTGCTTGGTATTCCAGCTGAAGTAAGAAAAAAGAATCCGGCTATTATAATCATTATAGTAGCTAATCCTCCAATCAGGCTTGCAACCACTGTTGTTATTGACTTTAAAAGTTCTGGAAAATTACTGGCCGATATGGGGTTCGTTAAAGCCACTGATCCTGCAGCCAAAATAAAGCTTGCTGAACAAATCATCCCAGCCATCATCAAAAAAAATACAACTTTTCTATTCATCTTAAATTCATTATACCAAAAAAATAGAATTCAAGCTGTGGATAACTATTAATCCTTCAGGCACGCACCAGATGCAACTTTATCGCCTGGCTCCAGGCGCATAATTCTTACTCCTTGAGTTGCTCTGCCCAGCAAAGAAACAGCTTTTGTTTCGGTTCTTATAACCTGGCCTTTACGCGAAATTACAATCAAGTCTTCTTCATCCAAGGGCTCTTCTAAAATACATGACATTACAATTGCTCCGGTTTTAGATGTAATGTTTGCTGTTTTTATTCCAGACCCACCCCTGCCCTGAACTTTATACTGGGAAATTTCTGTGCGCTTTCCGTGTCCGTTTTCCATTACAATAAGTAAGTATCTTTTTGAAGGTTTTTGAGTTTTTTCATCAAGCTTGACTTCCTTGTTTATTACATCCATGCCTATGACTTCATCTCCTTTTTTAAGACTAATTCCTTTTACTCCAGCTGCCGATCTACCCATAGGCCTAATATCTTTTTCCTTAAACCTTATAGAAATTCCGTTTTTGGTAACCACCATTATTTCATCCTCTCCTGTTGTTTTGACAACTTTTTTCAGTGCATCTCCTTTTTCTAATTTTATGGCAATAATTCCCGACTTTCTTACGGTTTCAAATTCTTTTAAAGAAGTCTTTTTAATTCTACCGTTTTTAGTAATCATCACCAAAAACTTTGCCTGCTCTGGATTGTCGATGGGCTTTCCGGGAACAGATTTTGCCATAGGCACCAAAGATAAAACTTTTTCTTCTGTAGAAAGTTCCAAAAAATTTAACAAACCTCTTCCTCTAGCAACCCTTGTACCCTCGGGAATTTCATAAACCTGGGTCTGAAAAATTTTGCCTGTGTCTGTAAAAAACATTAGGTTATCATGAGTTGAAGCACACAAAAAATGTTCTACAATGTCATCTCCCATTGTTTTCATACCCATTATTCCTTTACCTCCTCGTTTTTGTATTTTATAAGTAGCGGGGTTTATTCTTTTTATATATCCACCTGTAGTCAAAGTAACCATAGTTTCTTCCAATGGTACCAAATCAACTTCTGTAATTTCTCCCAGTTTTCCTTTTATAACCTTTGTTTTTCTTTTATCTCCGTATTTTTCTCTTAGTTCTTGGAGTTCTTTTTTGATAATTGCTTTCAGTTTTTCAGGACTCTTTAAGATTGCTGTTAATTCTTTTATTTTTTCCAAAATTTCTTTTAGCTCGTCTTCAATTTTCTTTCTCTCCAATCCCGCCAATGTTTGCAACCTCATTTCCAAAATAGCCACTGCCTGCCTTTCTGAAAGCTTGAATTTTTTAATTAAATTAACCCTTGCCTCCTCTCTATCTGCTGATTTTTTGATTGTCTGTATAACAGCATCAATATTTTTTAAAGCAATCATAAGGCCTTCCAAAATATGCGCCCTTTCTTTTGCTTTTTCTAAATCAAATTTTGTCCTGCGTGTCACCACTTCTTCCCTGTGCTTAATAAAATATTTTAAAACGTCAGACAAAGACAAAATTTCAGGTTGGATGCCGTCAACCAAGGCCAATAAATTCAAATGAAAAGTTTTTT
Source organism: uncultured Candidatus Saccharibacteria bacterium (assembly GCA_964539855.1). Classification (GTDB taxonomy): domain Bacteria; phylum Patescibacteriota; class Minisyncoccia; order Minisyncoccales; family Staskawiczbacteraceae; genus XYD1-FULL-39-28. The sequence goes on along the minus strand of CAZIJR010000021.1, from coordinate 8,309 downwards.
GAAGATTAGTAAATTTGTATAATCTATTTAAAATTCTTTGAGGCTGGTATCCTCTTTTAACGTCAATCACAATTCTCATTCCTTCTCGGTCAGATAAATCTCTTATATCTTTTATACCCTCAACCTTTTTTTCTGTAACTAGTCTTGCCAGGTCTTCCACCAAATTAGATTTTAAAACCTGATAGGGAATTTCTGTGATTACAATTCTTTCAGATCCATCTTTCCTTTCCAGAACATCTGCTTTTCCGCGCATTAAAATAGAACCTTTTCCTTGGGAATAAGCGGAAATTATTTCTTTTTGGTCATAAATTATTCCACCCGTAGGAAAATCCGGGCCTTGTACAAACTGGAATAAATCTTCAGTTTCGGCTTTTGGATGATCTAACACATAAATAGAAGCATCCAAAACTTCTGTTAAATTATGAGGAGGAATATTTGTTGCCATTCCCACAGCAATTCCCAATGTCCCATTTAAAAGGAGTTGAGGCACAGGTGAAGGCAAAACAGTTGGCTCTTTTGTGGTACCATCATAGTTGTCTATAAAATTAACCGTACCTTTTTCAATGTCCTGTAGCATTAATTCTCCTATTTTGGACATTCTGCACTCTGTATAACGGGCAGCTGCAGCGCCGTCACCGTCTATACTGCCAAAGTTTCCTTGGCCATCCACAAGCATATAGCGCATATTAAAATCTTGTGCCATCCTAACCATAGATTCATAAACAGCCGTGTCGCCATGAGGGTGATAAGACTTTAAAACTTCTCCCACTACTGACATGGATTTTCTGTGTTTTACACTAGATCTTAATCCTGTTTCTCCCATTGCATATAAAATACGCCTATGCACAGGCTTTAACCCATCCCTTACATCGGGAAGCGCACGCGAAACAATAACTGACATTGCGTAATCAATGTATGATTCCTTCAGCTCCGTCACAATTTCCCTCTGGTCCACATTTCCCCTTTTGCTTTCAGAAGTTTTCCCGTCTTCTTTTGCCTTGGGTTTTTTATTTTCTTTTTCCTCTGCCATATAAAATAATGCTTATTGCCCAAAATCTTCGGGTAGCGTTTCTATTTCAGGAAGCTGAATTTGTCCTACTGCGCTTCCCATTTCAGATAGGCTGTTTAATGCTCCTCTTATCCAAAAAAGTCCCATTATAATCCCCAAAACCACTACAATTGTCCATAGGACAATTTTTTTCTGCTTGTCAGATAAGGCTCTAAGTTTTTCTAGATAAGCGTGAAAATCCATTTTTTAAAATTACGGCTGTAAAACTACAATTTCCATTGTACCCTTAGATAGCGTGCTGGATTTTACTATAAACTTATCAATTGGTGTTACTAAATTTTTTCCCATTGTTTTTAAAAATTTATCTACTCCGTCCAGCTTAATTTTTGTGTTTAATTTTGGCAAAGCGTAGTGCATTGGGATTACAACCAATGGCTCAATTTGAGAAATTATTTTTTGAGCTCCCGAAGAATTAATTGTGTATTCTCCACCAACAGGAATCATCAAAACATCCACTCCGTCTATTTTTTCCAGCTGTTCATCTGTCAATTGTTTTTGGCCCAAATCTCCTAAATGGCAAAACTTTATGCCTTCAGCTTCTATAACATAAATTGTATTTTTACCCCTTTCCTTGCCTTCGGAATCATCGTGAAAAGAGGGAATTCCTTGTATAAAAACTCCTTTGACTTCATATTCTCCTGGACCGTCTACAACAAAGGGGTCACCTTTCAAGGCTTTTACATTATTGTGGTCGTGATGGCCATGCGTTACCATCGCTATATCAGCAGAAAAATTAGGGACTTTTAATCCCGTTTCTTCATCAAATGGATCTATCACAATATCAGCTGAATGGTCTCTTGAATTGGAAACCGAAATTTGAAAGCAGGATTGCCCTGCCCATTGAATCTTCGCCATATTCTATAATTTTACCACAAACTGTTTTTCGCTTCAAGGGTTGCAAAATGCATAAATTGGTGTATAGTAAATATACTTAATAATTAATACTGCTGACCTGCAGCAGAATCCGCCTCAGGCGAGAGAGAAAAATAAACAGGTGTTTTTTTATCAAAAAAAATGACAATAATAAAAGAAAATAAACCAGGGGACGCGTCTTCTCCTCTTTCTATTGGAGCTACTATAGAAGGAAAGGTTGTGGCCAGAGACAGGTCCTCTATTTTTATTGACCTGGGAATTTACGGCACCGGCATAATTTACGGCAGGGAATTTTATGAGGCCAAAAATACAATCAAAAGTTTGGAGATAGGAGACCAGGTTTTTGCAAAAATAGTTGAACTGGAAAACGACGAAGGATATAGAGAGTTGTCTTTAAAAGACGCTACAAAAGATTTGAGCTGGAAAAAACTGACGGAAATGAAAGAAAGCGGACAAATTATAAGTGTAAGAGTTACCGGCGTAAACAAAGGCGGGCTTTTGACAAGTTTAGACAACATACAAGCCTTTTTGCCTGTTTCGCAATTATCACCCGAGCATTATCCGCGAGTAATTGACGCAGACAAACAAAAAATCCTAAAAGAACTGCAAAAATTTATAGGCAAAACCCTGGAAGTAAAAATTTTGGATTTGCTGGCTTCAGAGAATAAACTTATATTATCTGAAAAAGCCAAGTCAGAAGAAAAAATAAAAGAAACCTTAAAAAACTACAAAAAAGGAGATGTTGTTGATGGAGACATAACTGGTATTGCTGATTTTGGAGCTTTTATAAAGTTTGATGAAATAGAAGGTTTGATCCATATCTCAGAGCTTGACTGGCAACTAGTGGAAAATCCTACTGAAGTGGTAACTGTAGGTGAAACCGTAAAAGCCAAGATTATAGACATAAATAACAACCAGGTTTTTCTTTCTTTAAAAGCTTTAAAACCCAATCCTTGGGAGGAAATTGAAAAGGAATACAACAAAGGGGATAAAATAAAAGGTAAAGTAAGTAAATTTTCGGCTTTTGGGGCTTTTGTAGAAGTGGCTCCTAAAATCCGTGGACTATGCCACGTTTCAGAATTTAGCTCAAAAGAAGAAATGGAAAACAAGCTAAAAATAGGGGAGAGTTATGACTTTGAAGTTTTGCTTATAGAGCCCAAAGAACACCGCATGAGTTTAAAGCTAAAAGCGTAAACTCAAAAAATCCCGCCCCCGCGGGATTTTTTATTACAAAAAAAGCCGAGGTACTTCATGCACCTCGGCACAGACAGATAGCTCACGTGCTCTGCACGCAGAGTTCTCCATTGTCGATTCCCAAAAAGAGCTCTGGCTCAACAGGAACCCTGTGTTCGCCCCTCCACTTAGTGATGGGTCCACCGTTGTCGTCAAACAACGGCTGGCGCTTGTCGAGGTTTATTATCACGCATCTCTGCCCCTCGACTAACTCGCCGCTCTCTAAGAACGGGTTGTCGTATGCGGTCACTGTCCAGGTGTACCGACCGAGCATTTGGTAGATAACGGCAGAAACCGCATCTCTATCAAATTTCTCCGGCACCCGGGCGTATTTTTGGGCCGCGAAAACAAACTGAACCTCAGCGAATGGGCGCCGTTCTTTTGTCTCTCTAGTTTTTTGCGAAGCCTCGACGAGTACGTAGTCTCCCTCCAAATCTTTGAATAGAGGAATTCCGTACACCCCCGCTGTCGGCGGTATCAGCCTCGTCCCCCTGATCTTTTTGCTTGGGGCAGACCCGTTGGCCCGTTCCTTCTTCCTGATGCAAGCCGGAACCTGCATCAGGAAATTAAGGTTAAAGGACAAAAAAGAGACTACCACCAATCGCACTGATCCTTGTAACAACATTACACAGTCTCCTTGTGTAACAAGTAAAAAAAATAACTAAATATTGTATAGCATATTATACTCACTATGTCAATAATAATATGGTAAACCCACGGAGTTGAATTAAGAGAGAAAATGTGTTAAATTACGTATATATAATATAGTTTTAAAACAATAAATAATGAAAATTCATCCACTTATTAAAAATTTTGTATTAGTTATAGTAATCCTTTTGGTTATTGGATCTATTTTTAGCTTGCTTTATTACCCCGCTGAAACGCCAAATGAAACATCTGCCACTCAGTTGGTAGCAGATATAAACCAAGATAAAATAAAAAACATTACTGTCTCGGGTGATTCTCTGGAAATAATTTATACAGACGAGGCAACTGCTACCTCTATGAAAGAACCCAGCACAAGCATCACAGATTTACTGGTAAACTTGGGGGTAAATAAAGAAAACCTTGATAAAGTTAACATAAATATACAGCCCGCCAAGCAAGATATGTGGAGCTGGTTAACCCCTCTTTTGGTGTTTGGCATATTACCGTTATTATTTTTTGGTGTAATTTTCTGGATGATGTTTAAACAAGCAAAAACTGGAGCTACACAGGCTTTTGACTTTACAAAAGCCAGGGCCAGAATTTTTGGGGCAGAGGGCCATGACAAACAAAAAATAACATTTAAAAATGTTGCTGGTTTAAAAGAAGCAAAAGAAGAACTAGTTGAAATTGTAGATTTTTTAAAGTTTCCCAAAAAATATTTAGCTATGGGAGCTAAAATTCCAAGAGGAGTTTTACTTGTAGGAGGAGCAGGAGTAGGAAAAACATTATTATCTCGGGCTGTGGCAGGAGAAGCAAATGTGCCGTTCTTTTCAATCTCGGGTTCAGAGTTTGTGGAAATGTTTGTAGGAGTGGGATCAGCAAGAGTGCGTGATTTATTCTCTACTGCAAAAAAAGCATCTCCTTCCATAATTTTTATTGATGAATTAGACGCTATTGGTAGACACAGAGGAGCTGGAATTGGCGGAGGGCACGACGAGAGAGAACAAACTCTAAACCAAATTTTAGTTGAAATGGATGGCTTTGAGAAAGAAACAGGAGTAATTATTTTGGCTGCCACTAACAGGCCAGATATTTTAGACCCAGCCTTGTTAAGACCGGGCAGGTTTGACAGAAAAATTGTTTTGGACCCCCCAGATGTCCACGACAGAGAGGCAATTTTAAAAATTCATTCAGAGGGCAAGCCATTAGATTCAAGCGTACAATTTAAGGAAGTAGCAGAAAGAACCCCAGGATTCTCGGGTGCTGACTTGGCCAACGTAGCCAATGAAGCTGCTTTATTAGCAGCCAAGCAAAACAAAAGCAAAATTTACCAAAAAGACTTTTTAGATTCTATTGAAAAAGTGCTGTTGGGCCCTGAAAGGAAATCCCATATTTTATCCGTTAAAGAAAAGGAAATCGCAGCTTTTCATGAAGCAGGACATGCTTTAGTCTCTAGTTTTTCACCAGATACAGAACCTGTAAGAAAAATTTCCATTATTGCCAGGGGCATGGCAGCTGGCTACACGTTGCAAATGCCGTCCGAAGAAAGAAAAATGAAAACCAAAACCCAGTTTTTATCTGAAATTGCCACTTTGCTAGGCGGATATTCTGCTGAAAAACAAAAATTTGGAGAAATGACAACCGGCGCCTCAAACGACTTGATGAGAGCCTCTGAACTAGCAAGGAGGATAGTAAAAGAGTATGGGATGTCTTCTTTGGGACCCATTGCTTTTGGAGATAAAGAAGAAATGGTTTTTTTGGGAAGGGAGATTTCAGAGCAAAGAAATTATTCTGAAAAAATTGCCGAGAAGATAGATGAAGAGGTGAACATAATTATAAGACAAGGCCAGAAAAACGCAGAAAGCATTTTACAGAAACGCAAAGTTCTTTTAGACAAGGTTGCCAAAAAGCTTATTGACAAAGAGACAATTGAGAGAGAAGATTATGAAAAACTAATAAAAAACGGAAAGAAATAAAAAAGGGGCGTGTAGCTCAGTCGGTAGAGCGCTTAGCTTATACCTAAGTGGTCCCAGGTTCGAGTCCTGGCACGCCCACAGAAGCAAAAAGTTATTCACTTGTTTAATTTGCTTATGTACCTTAAAATAATAATATAAGTGTAATAATTCTTTGGTTTACATGTTAACAGATTTAGTAAAAAAAGAGTCTGCGATTAAACTTCGCAAGAAAGGAAAAAGCTATCGTGACATCGAAAACATTTTAGGCATAAACAGATCTACGCTAAGCGGATGGCTAAAAGATGTAAAATTAACCAAAAAACAAAAAAGCAAACTCCATAATAATTGGCTCAATGCCTTAGCTACTGCCAGGAAAAAAGCTGTTTTATGGCACAACAAGGGCAAAGACGGAAGAAGAGAAAAAGCTAGGCAGGCAGTTGATGGGTTTATTTCAGAAATAAATGTGGACAAAAATACACAAGAAATAATACTAGCATCATTTTATTTAGCGGAAGGAGGAAAAACCGAAAATGGTTTTGCCCTAGCAAACTCTAATCCTAAAATATTGAAGGGTGTTGTAAATCTTTTACGAAGAGTATTTATAACGGACGAATCAAAATTTAGATGCTGTCTCCATTTAAGAAAGGACCAAAACGAAAAAATGTTAAAAAAATTTTGGTCAAAAAATTTAAATATTTCTGAATCTAAATTCACAAAAACACAGTTTGACAAAAGAACAATAAAAAAGACTTACGATTCTTATAAAGGAGTTTGTGTATTGTATTATCATGATTTAGCTTTGCAGAGGAGAATACTGTATCTTGGCGATAAGTTATTAGAAATTATTAACAATGACATGGGCGCTTAGCTCAGCTGGTTAGAGCGCAAAATTGACGTTTTTGAGGTCGGGGGTTCGACTCCCTCAGCGCCCACACAGACTAAAAATAATAATGAAAATTAATTCTGCAATAATAATTTCAATATTGGTAACGGCTGTCGGTTTTTTATTTGGGAAAACCCACCTGTGGATACCGCTATCTATTTTTTTTGCAGGGATTATAGATCTATTTTTTAGACAATGGATCGCATCTAATATACTGGGAAGGGCAAAACTGCTTAGTGCCATATTGAAAGTCTCCTTCTCACTAATCGGCTTTTATGCAATAATTGGTCAGATAGCTTGTATAGGTCTAATCTTTTATTGGTTTTTTTGAAAAACATGGATATAAAAGTTATTTATGAGGATAAGGATGTTTTGGTGGTTAATAAACCGGCAGGTATTGTGGTAATTCCAGACCTAATTGATGAGCTGATTAAAGAATATCCCGACCTAAAATCTGCTGGGGAGACTCCCAGATATGGAATTGTCCACAGGCTGGATAAAGATACCTCCGGAGCATTATTAGTAGCAAAGAGCTCTGAAGCCTTGATTTTTCTTCAAAAATGTTTTAAAAATAGAGAGGTAGAGAAGAAATATAAATGTTTGGTGGAGGGCACTCTAAACAATGATTTTGGCGAAATAAACACACTTATTGCTAGATCGCCAAAAGATCCTAGAAAACAAAAGGCTTATTTGGAATCTGAACCCCACCCGGATTCAGCGCGAGAAGCAATTACAGAGTATAAAGTTTTACAACGCTATAAAAATTTTACGCTTTTAGAAGTTAATATAAAAACAGGCAGACGACACCAGATACGGTGCCATTTATCTTATTTACATCACCCAATCGCAGGAGATAAATTATATAGCTTTAAAAATTCACCCATTCCCGAAGGATTAACAAGGCAATTTCTGCACGCAAAATATCTTAAAATCCAATTGCCTTCCGGCGAAACAAAAGAATTTCAATCCAATTTGCCAGAAGAATTAGAAACAATATTAGCCGCCTTGCTATAGCAAGGCGAGCCTCGCCCTAAAAGGGCGGGGTAAAATAAAATAAAAAAATGTCAAAACTATTAGAACAATTTAACAAAGCACAGCTAAAGACTTTACCGGACATCCGTCCTGGTGATACAATTAAGGTACACCAAAAAATCAAAGAGGGGAGCAAAGAAAGAATTCAGATTTTTGAAGGTGTGGTTATCGCCAAAAAACACGGCAAAGGAATTTCTGCCACAATAACCGTAAGAAAGGTTGTTGACGGAGTTGGAGTTGAAAAAGTTTTTCCTATTCATTCTCCATCGGTTGAAAAATTTGAGATTGAAAAACACGGTAAAGTAAGGAGGGCAAAGCTTTATTATTTAAGAGCAGCAAAAGGCAAAAAAGCCAGGCTTAAAAACAAAGAATTTGTGGAAGCTATCACAGAAGAAGAAGTTGTAGCAAAAGAAGAAGATGCACCTGCTAAAAACGATACAGTAGAAACTGAGGAAAAATAGAGAAGCGCGGGTGGTGAAATGGTATACACGCTACCTTGAGGTGGTAGTGCCGAAAGGCGTGCAGGTTCGACTCCTGTCCCGCGCACACGCCCGCTTGGGACGATTAGCTCAGTTGGTAGAGCATCTCATTTACACTGAGAGGGTCGCAGGTTCGA
>CAZIJR010000020.1:0-12220 GCA_964539855.1 uncultured Candidatus Saccharibacteria bacterium | reverse complement strand
TCGGTGGCGAATTTGGGTTTGGAAAGCATAAAAGTTGATATAGAAGTGAACTTGGCAAATAAAGGCCTGCCAGGGTTTGATATTGTGGGCTTGGCAGACAAAGCTGTGGGAGAAAGCAGAGAAAGAGTGAGGACTGCTATTGTGAGCTCGGGTATTGATTTTCCTGCCAAAAAAATTACCGTAAACATGGCGCCAGCAGATGTACCAAAAGAAGGCTCTGTGTATGACTTGCCTATTGCTGTGGGAATATTAAGTAGCGTGCTGGAATTTCCCATTCCTCAAAAGTCATTATTTTTGGGAGAATTATCGTTTGACGGCTCTTTGCGCCATACCAAAGGAGCTTTTTTAATGGCTCTTTTTGCTAAAGAATTTGGTTTTATAAATTTGTTTGTGCCCAAAGACTCTGCTAATGAGGCGGCCTCTGTAAAAGGAATAAAAGTTTTTCCCGTAGAAAATTTGGTACAAATATGTAGGCATTTTAAAAAGCAAGATGAAATTTTCCCTGTTGTTTATAAACAAAATTTAGAAAAAGAATCATTGCCGGCAGAATTTGATATGAAAGAAATTTTGGGACAGGAGCAAGCAAAACGCGCTATGGAAATTGCAGCTGCTGGTGGACATAACATTATTATGGTGGGTTCGCCTGGTTCTGGTAAAACAATGTTAGCTAGAGCCTTACCTGGGATACTTCCACCTTTAAACGAGCCCGAATCTTTGGAAGTAACAAAAATACATTCTGCTTCTGGCGACATTCCTCCGGGCGGATCACTGGTGACTCGCAGGCAGTTCAGGGCTCCTCATCATACAGCCTCTCTTGTGGGGCTGGTGGGAGGAGGTTCTAAACCCCAGCCAGGTGAAATAAGCCTGGCGCACAGAGGGGTACTTTTTTTAGATGAGTTTAATGAATTTCCCAGGTCCATTATGGAAGCAATGAGACAGCCGCTGGAAGATGGATGCGTGACAATATCTAGAGCAAAACAGAGAGTGGCTTATCCTGCCAGCTTTATGCTGGTGGCTTCTGCAAACCCTTGTCCTTGTGGTTATGCTTTACATCCCAAAAAAAGTTGTACTTGTGGTTTGAACCAAATAGCCAAATATCAAAAAAGAATTTCAGGTCCTATTTTAGACAGGATAGATTTACATATTCAAGTTATGCCAGTGGATACAACAGAGTTTGAAGATAATCAAAAAAATTCAGAGTTTTTAGAGCCTTCTGAAAAAATAAAGCAAAGAGTTATGGCTGCCCGCCAAAAACAGGAAGACAGACTTGTTTCTGAGTCCATTCATTCAAACAGTCAGATGAAAAATATTCATATTAAGAAGTATTGCAAACTGCCAAAGGATGTTGAGTCAATTTTAAGGCAAGCAGCTATGAAGTTTCAGCTTTCTGCCAGAAGTTATATGAAAATGATAAAAGTGGCGCGCACAATTGCAGACCTAGACAATTCGGATGAAATTAGCGTAAATCATATGGCAGAAGCCTTGCAATATAAACCCAAAAACTATGAGATTGCATAATCGCTCGACAACAAACTTTTTTCCGGCTATCTGGCACTTCGTGTCTCAGAGGCCTGCAAAAAATTTATTGTCTCGCTTATATGTCGCAACATAATGAAGTGGGGAAAATTGGGGAGGATTTGGCAAGGGAATATTTGAAAAAAGAAGGGTATAAAATTTTAGAACAGAATTATAAAACAAGATATGCTGAAATTGATTTGATTGTTCAAAAGTCAGCTGGGTTTTTGGGTGCAAAAAAGCTGGTTTTTGTAGAAGTTAGGACAAAGGTAGGGGAAAACTATGGCACTCCCGAAGACACTCTAAACAAGAGCAAATTAAATAAAGTTTTGAAAAACTCTTTGGCTTACGCGGGTTTTAACAAATGGCAGGGCCCGTGCAGAATAGATGCTATTTGCATTGTGTTAAACCGTGATTTTTCAGTACAGCGTCTCACCCACCATGAAAATATAATTACAGGTTGACAAAGGGTTTTTGTTTTGATAAGATTTAGTAACCAAGAAAAGAATTAACTTGTCCGTCTGACCACGGACTTTATTTTTTAAATATGGACATAAAAAGTTTTCAAAGGGCTTTGGCACAAATCGCTGAAGAAAGGGGCATCTCTGCTGAAAAAGTTATAGAGACTATTGAGGCGGCTATTGCTACTGCTTATAAAAAAGACTACGGTCAAAAAGGCCAGAAAATTAAGGCTAAATTTAATCCGGTTTCGGGCGATGTTAAGTTTTGGCAGATAAAGCTGGTGGTGGACAACGCAATGCTTTATACGGACGAAGAAATTGAGGAAATGAAGGAAAATAAAGAGCTTCCTAAAGAAGACTATAGAGAAGGCGAAGAAGCTCCTAAAAAGTATGTTTTTAACTCCGAAAAGCACATTATGTTGGAGGATGCTAAAAAAGACTATCCTAAGATTAAGGTTGGTGAAGAAATTGAAATTATTTTGGCTCCAAAACAAGACTATGGAAGAATTGCCGCTCAAACAGCTAAACAAGTTATTTTGCAAAAAATAAGGGAGGCTGAAAAAGAAACTATTTCTTCTGAATACAGGTCAAAAGAGGGCGAAATTGTTTCTGGAATTGTACAAAGAGTGGAGGGCTACACGGTTTTTGTGGATATTGGGAAAACACTGGGAATTTTAAACAGAGAAGAACAAATTCCAGGTGAGTTTTACAGGCCTGCTCAGCGTTTAAAGCTTTATATCATGAAAGTGGAGGATACTCCTAAAGGGTCTGTGGTTATGCTTTCCAGAGCTTATCCAAAACTTATCTCAAAGTTATTTGAATTGGAAGTTCCCGAAGTGGCTTCGGGAGTGGTTGTTATAAAATCAATTTCCAGGGAGCCAGGTTTTAGGACAAAAATTGCTGTTGTTTCAACCGAAGAAGGAGTTGACCCTATTGGAGCTATGGTTGGGCAAAGAGGAACTAGAATTATGGCAGTAATAAATGAGCTGGGTGGAGAAAAAATTGATGTGATTTCGTACGAAGAAAAGCCCGAAAAGTTTATTGCAAATTCTTTAGCTCCAGCTAAGATTGTGAATGTAGAAATTCAAGACAAAAACACAGCAATTGTTTATGTGCCCTCAGACCAGTTGAGTTTGGCTATAGGTAAAGATGGTAGAAATGTAAGATTGGCAGCTAACTTAACCGGTTGGAAAATAGACATTAAAAAATCAGAAGGTGAAGAGACGGAAACTGAAGAATCCGCCTCATCGGCGGATGAATCTGCGGATTCAAAACCAAAAAAAGAAAAGAAAACCGCTAAAAAAGCCAAAAAAGAAAAAGAAGAAAAACCAAAAAAAGAAAAATAATTAAAAATAAGTAAGTAATATAAATAATTTTTGATTTGTGATTTGAATTTTTTAATCATTTCAAATTGATTTCAAATTTCAAATTTCAAATTTCAAATTTAGCATGAGCCTAATATATTATCCGATAATCGTTTCGATTTTTGCCATTGCCTATGTTTGGTTTTTGGTAATGCAAATTAGAAAGGCTCCGGTTGCCGGAGACAAAGCTGTGGCTATTACAGCCGCGGTTCAGGAGGGTGCAATGTCTTATTTAAAAAGGCAGTACAAAACAATTTCTATAGTGGGAGTTGTTATATTTATTTTACTTTTCGTTTTGGGTTGGAAGATTGCTATTGGATTTTTATTGGGAGCTGTACTAAGCGGAGTTTCGGGGTTTATTGGAATGATTGTTTCCACTCAAGCTAATACTCGTGTGGCTGAAGCCGCAAAAAAGGGCTTGCCAAAAGCTTTGGACATTTCTTTTAAAGGAGGATTAATCACGGGGTTAATGGTGGTAAGTTTGGGATTATTGGCTGTAGCAGGATATTATTGGCTTACAAAGGACATTCAGGCTTTGATTGGACTGGGATTTGGAGCCAGCTTAATTTCTGTTTTTGCCAGAGTTGGCGGGGGCATTTATACTAAAGCAGCTGATGTGGGAGCAGACTTGGTAGGAAAAGTGGAAAAAGGAATTCCAGAAGATGATCCAAGAAACCCCGCTGTTATTGCAGACCAGGTAGGAGACAACGTGGGAGATTGCGCTGGTATGGCAGCTGACATTTTTGAGACTTATGCGGTAACCACAGTGGCTGCTATGATTTTGGGAGCTTTATTATACCCTACTAGTTCGCAGTTTATTTTGCTTCCATTAATCATGGGAGCTGTTTCTATTTTAACCTCTATTATAGGAAGCTTTTTTGTAAGGCTGGGCAAAAGTCAGAACATAATGGGAGCCATGTATAAAGGGCTTGCAGCTACAGTTATTTTATCAGCAGTTGCTTTTTACCCCGTGTTTACAAGCTTGATGGCAAACCAGGCAATCCCAGCAATCAGGCTATACTTCGCAGCTTTGGTGGGGCTGGTAATTGCAGTGGGTATGTTTATTATTACAGAATATTATACTTCAAAAAGTTATGGCCCGGTAAAAAGTATTGCCAAAGCCAGTGAGACAGGACATGCCACAAACATAATTAGAGGAATTGGGCTGGGGATGCAGTCAACTGCTTTTCCCGTTTTGTTAATTGCATTTGGGACAATTGCAAGCTTTCAGTTAGCTGGAATTTATGGAGTAGCATTAGCTGTAATGGCAATGCTTTCAATAGGAGGAATTGTGGTAGGAGTTGACGCTTATGGACCTATCACAGATAATGCAGGAGGTATTGCGGAAATGGCAGGAATGCCAGAATCTGTAAGAAAAATCACAGACGCATTAGATGCAGTGGGTAATACCACAAAAGCTGTAACAAAAGGCTATGCCATTGCATCGGCTGGATTAGCAGCATTGGTGCTATTTGCAGCATATTCACAAGAAGTTAGCGTAAATGGATTAACCAGCTTTGTTTTATCAGATCCCAAGGTTATTGCCGGACTTTTGATTGGAGGACTTCTCCCCTACTTGTTTGCTTCAATGTTAATGGGAGCTGTGGGCAAAACAGCTGGCAAAGTGGTTCAAGAAGTAAGAAGACAGTTTAAGCAAATAAAAGGATTGATGGAAGGAACAGCCAAACCAGAATATGGAAAGTGTGTGGACATTGTTACAAAAGCCGCCATCAAAGAAATGTTATTGCCAGCTTTGATTCCGATATTAGCTCCAATTTTGGTGGGAGTATTTTTGGGAGTTCAAGCTCTGGGAGGTATGTTGATAGGAAGCATTGTTACAGGATTGTTTGTGGGCATTTCTATGACCACAGGTGGAGCTGCTTGGGACAATGCTAAAAAATATATTGAAGAAGGCGCTCACGGAGGCAAAGGAAGCTTTGCCCACGCAGCGGCAGTTACTGGCGACACTGTTGGCGACCCCTACAAAGACACAGCAGGCCCTGCAATCAACCCTATGATAAAAGTACTTAACATCGTCGCACTCTTAATAGTTGCGTTCCTAGTATAATCAAACGGCTCACCGTCGGTGAGCCGTTTAAGAAAACCGCCCCAAAGGCGGTTTTTGGTTGAAATTAAGCTTTGGAAGGAGTAAATTAGATTAATAAGCTTAAAAATTAATTGAGAAATAAAAAAATAAAATTATGGCGAAAAAGGAATCAGAAAATATTGCAGCAGATATTCATCAATTAGAAAAAGATATTAGTTTTTATAGGACTGAGCTTTTTTCAACAAGACCGGCAGAGTATGTTTATGAGGTTCGTAAATTGTTGGCCAAAGCAGAAGAAAGGAGAAGACAACTGATATCTAAAATGCACGAGGCAAAGCGCAAGGAAGGCATAATAGAAAAAAATAATAAATTAAAAACAAAATAAAAACATGACACAACTAAAACAAATATATAAATGTTCGGTGTGTGGGAATATTGTAGAAGTTTTACACACAGGCGCTGGAGAGTTAGTATGTTGCGGTCAGCCAATGGACTTACTTAAAGGGAAAACCCAAGACGAGGGAACAGAAAAACATCTTTCTGTGATAGAAAAAATTGGCGAAGATAGAATACTTGTTAAAGTAGGGAGTGTTTTCCATCCAATGGAAGAAAAACACTATATTGAATGGATAGAAGTAATTGCCCAAGACCGTGTTTTAAGAAAATATCTTCATCCAGGAGAAAAACCCGAGAAAGAGTTTACTATTCGTTCTGGGATACAAGAAGTGAGGGCTTATTGCAATGTGCACGGCCTCTGGACTCACAAGTTATAAAAGTTGATATGTTAACTTAATAATTATGGAAAGTGAAACGGAAGATTTGGGGTATAGTGATTTTTTTGAATCTAATCGTAAAAAATTAAAGTTGGACGGGTTTTTGGTTGCGCGGGTTGTTGTGGAATATAGAGGTGCTTATAAAGTTAAAAATGATAAGGGAGAATATTTGGGCAAAGTAACCGGAAAACAAATGTTTAATGCGTCTTCAAGAGAAGACTACCCTGCTGTGGGAGACTGGGTAGTAATTAGTGAGGCTAGTAAAGAGCAGGCAGTAATTCATGGCGTGTTGCCAAGAAGGACGATTATAAAAAGGAAATACAGTGGTAAAAATGAAACACAAATTATAGCAGCAAATATTGATGTGGCATTTGTTGTGGAATCTGTTGATAGGGATTTTAATCTGAATCGTTTTGAAAGATATTTTGTTTTGGCTAAAGATGGGGGCGTAAAACCTGTTATTGTGCTGAACAAAATAGATTTAATTTCTAAAGAGGAGCTGGATTTAAAAGTGGTTCAGCTAAAAACCAGATTTGTCGATACTGATATTATTTTGACTAGTACTGTTGCTGGCGAAGGGCTGGATGAACTGAAAACATATATATTAAAAGGAAAAACATATTGTTTTTTAGGCTCCTCGGGCGTTGGTAAATCTTCTTTGATAAACAAATTGCTTGGAAAAGGTATTATAAAAACAGAGAATATAAGCCTTAGTACAGGTAAGGGGAAACACACCACTACAAATAGGGAGATGTATTTTTTAGAAAATAAAGGCATTGTGATAGATAATCCTGGAATGCGTGAAGTGGGAATGGCAGACACGGGCATGGGTGTAGATGATTTGTTTGATGAGATAAGTGTTTTAGCTAAGAAGTGCAAATATGTGGACTGTACGCATGTTCACGAACCTGGATGCGCAGTTTTATCAGCATTAAAGTCTGGCGACATAGATAAAGAAAAATATTTAAATTATATTAATTTGAGAAAAGAGACAGAGCATTATGAGATGACCTCAATTAATAAAAGGGAGAAGGACCAGCAATTTGGGAAATTTCTTAAAAACGCCAAAAAAGACATAAAGAAATATAAATATTAACCAAAAAGATTATGGCAAAAGAAAGATTTAAGGCGGTGCCGGCTTCGTATTTAGCGCTTATAAAAGATAATAAGATTTTGTTGCAAAGAAGATTTAATACTGGTTATGAAGACGGAAATTATATGCTTCCTGCCGGCCACGTAGATAGGGGCGAAAATTTTACGCAAGCTTGCGTCAGAGAAATGAAAGAGGAAATAGGGATAAGCCTAAAACTAGAAGATGTAAAATTTGTTCATATGATGCACAGGGATTCTGAAGAAGGAGAGCAAGGGAATCGAATTGATGTGTTTTTTACGGCAGAAAAATGGGGAGGTGAAATAAAAAATATGGAGCCGGAAAAATGTGATGATTTGTCTTGGTTTGATTTGGATAATTTGCCCGAGAATACAATCCCTTACGTAAGGCAAGCAGTAGACTGTATTAAAAATAATAAATTTTATAGCGAGCATGGCTGGAAATAATATGGGTAAAAAGGTGAGACTGGGGAAATATAAACATTATAAAGGAAAGACATACGAAGTTGTAGGAGTAGCTAAGCACAGCGAGACCTTAGAAGAATTGGTGGTCTACCGCGCCTTGTATGGAGATAATGATTTGTGGGTTAGACCACTGAAAGAATTTTTGGAAAAGGTGGAAGTGAATGGCAAAAAAGTTCCAAGATTTGAATTTTTTGAAAAATAATATTTAAATAAAGTTTTTAAAAAATGGCTTCCTGGGTATGGGGAGCTGTTTGTGTTTTGGGTTGCGAAAACGTGAAAAATAGTGTACCATTGACAATATTATTCGTAAAAAAGTATTTATGGAAACAAAACAAAAAAAGTTACCAGGATCAAAAATAGAATTAACATTTGAGCTAACAGCTGAAGAGTTTGGTCATCATTTTGAGCATGCTTTAGAGCATTTGAAAGGCCATGTGAAGGTAGATGGGTTTAGACCTGGCCAAGCACCAGCTAAAATGGTGGAGGACAAGCTAAAGCCCGAAGCTCTTTTAATGGAAGCGGGAGACCATGCTGTACAGCATGTATATACTGACTATGTGCATGAAAACAAATTAGAGCCCGTGGGCCAGCCAGAAGTTAAAATTTTAAAGATTGCAAAAGGTAATCCTTTTAGTTTTACAGCTGTTATTACTGTTTTGCCCGATGTAGAGCTTCCAGATTACAAAGAAATTGCAAAAACTATAAAAAGTAACGAGGTTAGTGTTACAGAAGAAGAGGTGCAAGAATCCTTGAGTTATTTGCAAAAAACAAGGTCAAAAATGACTTTGAAAAATGAGTCTGCAGAGAATAAAGATTTTGTGGAAATAACCTACCAAAATAAAGATATTAATAATGGAAAAGAGGTGGAAGATAAGTTTGTTTTAGGAGAAGGCGGATTTATGAAAGGTTTTGAAGATAATATTGTGGGAATGAAAGCAGGTGAAGAAAAAGAGTTTAAAGCCGTGTTTCCAGAAACTTCTCCACAAAAAAACTTGGCAGGGAAAGAGGGAGACTTTAAAATTAAAGTAAAGTCAGTACAAAAAATGGAGCTTCCTGAAATTAACGACGAATTTGCAAAGCAAATGGGAGCTTTTGAAACATTGG
Organism: uncultured Candidatus Saccharibacteria bacterium; assembly: GCA_964539855.1. GTDB lineage: Bacteria > Patescibacteriota > Minisyncoccia > Minisyncoccales > Staskawiczbacteraceae > XYD1-FULL-39-28. Next base: position 3,381 of record CAZIJR010000020.1, on the reverse strand, counting down.
TGGCTTTGAAGGACAGCGTGAAACAAGGCATTTCAATGGAAAAAACAGAGGCTGAAAAGCAGAGAAAAAGAGGTGAAATTTTAGAAAAAATTGCAGAAAAATCAAAATTCGAAATGCCAGAAGCTATGGTGGAATATGAAAAACAAAGATTGCTTGAAGATCTAAAGAAAAGGGTTACCCAGAATATGAAACTAACTTTTGAGCAGTATTTGGCTGCTGTAAAGCAAACAGAAGACCAGTTGAAAGAAACTTTTCAAAAAGAAGCTGAAAAAAGGCTGAAAGGTTTTTTAATTTTAAGACAAATTAGCAAAGTTGAGAAGATTGAGATTTCTGAAAAGGAAGTGGAAGAAGAAGTAGAAAAATCTGTCAAAAACTATCCAAAAGAGCAAATGGACAAAATTGACATAAATGAGTTAAAAGAGTATACTAAGGGTGTAATTAACAACGAAAAAATCTTTAATTTATTAGAATGCCAATAGTACCAACTATTGTAGAAAAAACACAGCGCGGTGAGCGCGCATACGATATATTTTCAAGGCTTTTAGAAGAGCGTATAATTTTTCTTGCAGGTCCTGTTACTGATATGAATGCAAACGTAGTAATTGCCCAGATGCTTTATCTTGCATCTAAGGATCCCAAAAGAGACATAAAGCTTTATATAAACAGCCCGGGAGGTTCGGTTACGGCTGGATTAGCAATATATGACACGATGCAGTATTTGAAATGCCCTGTTTCTACCATTTGCATAGGGCTTACGGCTTCAATGGCCGCAGTAATTTTGTCAGCAGGCATAAAAGGCAAAAGATTTGCTTTGCCTAATGCTGAAATATTATTGCACCAGGTTGCCGGAGGCATGCAAGGTCAGGCAGCAGACATTGAGATCACTGCAAAACAGATAATGAAGATGAAAGAAAAACTGAATCAAATTTTGGCTTCGCATACAGGCCAGCCGCTAAAAAAGATTGCGGCAGATACAGATAGAGACTTTTATCTGACTTCAAAAGAAGCCCAAAAGTACGGCCTTATTGACGAGGTAATAGGAGCCAAGTAATCCCCTATTTTAAATTTAGAAAATATATAGTGTACGAGCTCACCGCGCAGGTGAGTTTATTTGTTATAAAATATTAAATTAAAAATAAAAAAGATGGAACAAAGTATTATTTACGTTATATTTGGAGCGGTAGCTTTGATTGTAGGGTCTATTTTAGGATACTACGTGCGTCAAAGCATAGCCAAAAGAAGAGCTGGGTCTCTTGAGGCAAGGCTCCAAAAAAGGGTTATTGATGTTAAAGAGGAGACTTCACAAATGATAAAAAAGGCAGAACAAAAATCTGCCGACATTGTTGAAAAAACCCAAAAAGACATTGATGAGAGGAGAAGGGAATTTTTGAAAGCGCAGCAGGTTTTGCTTAACAGAGAAAGTTTACTGGATTCAAAAATAGTCTCTTTTGAGGAAAAAGAAAAAGATATTCAGGAAAAAGGAGAAAAGCTAAAAAAAGTAAAAGAAGATTTGGATGCCTTAAGAGCGGAGGCCGAAGTCAAGCTGGAAAAAGTGGCAGATCTTTCTAGAGATGACGCTAAAAAAGAATTGCTGAAACTGGTTGAGATTGAAAGTGAACAAGCAATTTTGGAAAGGATAAGAAAGCTAGAAGAAAAGGGCCGGGAAAGGCTTGACGCTAGAGCAAGGGAGATTGTTTCTATGGCAATCCAAAAGTGTGCGGTTCCTCAAGCCCAGGAGCTCACCACCACAAATGTTATACTGACCTCAGAGGATTTAAAGGGTAGAATTATTGGAAAGGAAGGTAGAAATATCAGGGCATTTGAAAAATTGACAGGAGTGGAGCTAATTGTAGATGAAACCCCCGAATCTGTGGTGATTTCATCTTTTAATCCTGTTCGTAGGCAAATTGCAAAAGTAGCCTTGGATAAGCTTATCCAAGATGGCAGAATCCAGCCGGCAAAAATTGAGGAAAAAGTGGAAGAAGCAAAAACAGAGATTGCCCAAAAAATAAAAGAAGCCGGAGATAAGGCGGCTTTTGAAACAGGAGTTATAGGGCTAAATGATAAGCTGGTGCAGATTTTAGGCAGATTATATTATAGGACAAGCTATGGGCAAAATGTTTTACTTCATTCTATGGAAGTGGCTTTGATAGCAGAAACCTTAGCTTACGAGCTAAAAGCTAATACCCAAGTGGCCAAAAGAGCCGGGCTTTTGCACGACATAGGAAAGGCCATTGACCAGCAGGTTCAAGGTTCTCACGTTGAGATAGGGATTAAAGTGCTTGAGAAATTTGGTGAGTCTGAAGAGGTTATAAAAGCCATGAGAGCGCATCATGAAGACTACCCTGCCGAAACTTTGGAAGCGGTGATTGTGAAGGTGGCAGACGCCATTTCAGGCTCCAGACCGGGTGCCAGGAAGGATACTCTGGAGAATTATTTGCAAAGATTAAAAGACCTGGAAGATATTGCCAATAAAGTGGAGGGCGTGGACAAAACATATGCCATACAGGCAGGAAGAGAAATTAGGGTTTTTGTAAAACCTGATACAGTAGATGACCTTAAAGCTCATAAAATAGCAAAAGAAATTGCAGAACAAATAGAATCTGAACTAAAATATCCCGGCGAGATAAAAGTAACCGTTATGCGAGAAACCCGAGTAGTAGAATACGCCAGATAGAATAAAAAACTGCCCTTTCTAGGGCGGTTTTTTATTCTTGTTCGGAGAGAGAGTCTAATATGGTTTTAATTAACTTTATCTCTTTTAAGCTTACATCTTTTGGCAAAGAAAGCGCAACTTTTGCATTTTCTCTTAGGAAAAATTCTATCTTGTAGTAGTTATCCACAGGAGCGTTGATAGAATTAGATAGTTTTATATTATCTTTATCTTTTTTATCTTTCTTAATTAACAGGGGTGTGGATTCCTTTGATTTTACTGTCCAGCTTTGAATTTTACTGGGGTTGACGCCGTAACGCTTATAATCTTTTATAACTTTTAAAAGCCTGGCCTTATAAGTGTTTAAAGAGATGATGCTTTTTTGTTTGTTGGCAATTACTACGCTCCTGAATATTTCATTTATGCTTTCCCCCACCATGTCTATGGATTTTAATTCTTCAGCATTTAATTCTTTCTCGAAAATTTTTAAAGCAGACTTTAGATTATTTGCTGTGTTCTCCGGGTATTTTCTATTAGCCTTTGCAAAGTCTATAAAATTATATAAACTGATAAACTTATCCATACCTAATTTTATTTTTATCTTAATTTATCCTATTTTATCATAAAAAAGATAAAAACAAAACCCCCTTTCTAAAAAAGAGGTTTTTATGTGTGAGCGGGTGAGGGGAGTCGAACCCCTCTCATTAGCTTGGAAAGCTAAGGTAATA
>CAZIJR010000019.1:0-12220 GCA_964539855.1 uncultured Candidatus Saccharibacteria bacterium | reverse complement strand
CCGCTTTTATAAAATTAATATTAATATAATTAAAATAAAAAATATGGAAGAACAAACAACAAAATTTTTAGGCAAAGTCTTAACGCTTTCAACAATTTTAGTTTTGGGAGTTTTAATATTTTTTGTGGGACAAATGGTTTATCAGTTTCAGTATCTTGACCAGCAAAATATGAACCAAATTACAGTTTCAGGCGAAGGCAAGGTTTATGCTCAGCCAGATATTGCTTTGGTAAGTTTGGGAGTTACAAGTCAAGCTGTAACTGTGGCAGATGCAACAAAAAATAACATAGAAAAAATGAATGCCGTTATTGCCGGAGTAAAAGCATTGGGGGTTGATGAAAAAGACATCCAGACAACAAATTATAATTTGACCCCCGTCTATAGTAGCTATTTGAGGGGTGGGTCAACCCTTAACGGTTATAAGCTGGAGCAGGACATTCAGGTAAAAATTAGGGATTTTACAAAGATAAGTGAAATTTTATCCCAGTCAACTACAAATGGAGCCAATTTGGTGGGTGATTTACAATTTACAATAGATAACCCCGAGCAGTTTAAAGAACAGGCAAGACAACAAGCAATTGAACAGGCAAAAGCAAAAGCCCAAAGTCTTGAAAAAGATTCCGGAATAGTGCTGGGAAAAATAGTAAATATTTATGAAAATTATGCATACCCTATGTATGATTCAGTCAAAACAATGAGTGCTCTTGGAGGGGGTATGGAGTCTGCACCTTCACCTGTAATTCAGCCAGGTCAAACAGAAATAAGCGTGACTATTAACCTGAGCTATCGCGTAAAATAATGGATTGTATTTTCTGCAAAATTATCAAAGGAGAGTTTGATTCTGCTAAAGTATGGGAAGATGAAGATTTTATTGCTATTTTAGATGTTAATCCCAATACAAAGGGTATGACCCTTGTGCTTCCTAAAAAACATTTTGATTCTGACGCCTTTCTGATGCCAGATGAAGATTATAAAAATTTAATGATAGCGACTAAAAAAGTTTCAGATATTTTGAAGAAAGGGTTGGACGTAAATAGAGTGGCCATGGTTATGGAAGGAATGGGCGTGAATCATGTTCATATAAAGCTCTATCCACTATATGGAGTAGAAAAGGAATTTGAAGAAATGTGGGCAAAAGATCGAGTATATTTTGAAAAATATCAAGGATATATTTCAACCCAACTTGGCCCCAAAGCAGACATAGAAGAACTAAAGAAAATAGTAGAAAAAATTTGTTTCGTTAAATAAAAAAATCCGCCTTTGGGCGGATTTTTTTAGTTCTCTCTCCTCTTCTTTATAATTTCGTAATAAATTTTTTCGTACTCATCAACCATTTTTTCTATTGAGAAGTTTTTTTCTACAAACTCTCTGCAATCGTGTCGGTTTATTGTGTCTATTTTTTTGATTGCGTCTACTGCTTCTTCTGTGTTTTTAACTATAAATCCGGTTTTTTTATCAACTATCATGCTCGTTTTTTTGAGTTTGTTGTTATCTAAAACAATAATTGGGGTACCACATGCCATGGATTCTAATTTTACAAGGCCCATGGGATATAGGCATGCTTTAGCCGAACCATAGAATTCCGGGAGCTCCTTTAGGGAAAGCTCTCCTATGTGTTTTATTTTTGAGTTCAGGTGCGGTTTTACTTCTTTTTCCAAATAATCCACTCGCTCTTTTGGGGTGTCGCCGGCTAATAGGAGTTCTATTTTTGAAGCTTTGGCTAAAGCTAAAACCTCTTTGATATTTTTATTAAAGGTTGTTCTCCCTGCCCACACGAAATGATTTTTGGGATGAAGGTTAAATTTAAATTGAGATGTATCGGTTCCATTTGGTACAACCCAGCAGTTTTTAAATTTTATAGGACTATTCTTTTTTTGATTTTCAGTGATAAAGGCGATATTTACATCATTTTTATAGTATTCAAAAATATTCCAAACTATTTTTTGAGGGGTTTCTACGTAATGGACAGTGTTTAATACAGGAGTTTTTACAAACTTTTGGAAAAACGCGCCCATTATATCCCAATGGCAATGTATTACATCAAATTTTGAGGCTTTTTCAAAAGCAACGGAATGGCTAAAAATATTCCACCAAAAATTATCTCTAGAAAAGATTACAGTATCCAATGACTTTTCTAAAAGCGGGACCAGTTTAGCATTTGTTTTTGAATCGCCAGAAGCAAAAAGCGTTACATCATGGCCTCTTTTTACCAACTCTTCTGTTATGTAAGAAATAATTCTCTCGTTGCCTCCTTTTTTTTCTGCTGGGACTGGAAGCCTAAGAGGGGATATTTGAGCTATTTTCAATTTCTTCATATTTTTTTATAAATTTTTACAATTTTAAAAGCCAAATTGCCCCACGTAAGATTTTTTTCAACGCTTTTCCTCGCATTTTCTCCCATTTTTTTTCTTAAATTATCGTCTTTTAATAGTTTATTGCATGCATCGGCTATCTGTCTACTGCTTTTTGCCTTAATTAATAGGCCATTGAGTCCATCTTTTACCAAAAGAGGAATGCCCCCCTTTCTTGTGGCAATAACCGGTTTTTTTGCTGCCATTGCTTCTACGAGTGAAAGCCCCAAAGCCTCTTCAACAACCGTAGGAAGAATAACAACATCGCTCCTGTAATAAAATTCATTTAGCTCTCTTTTTTTATCATTTCCCATAAAACCTAAAAAATGAACATTATCTAATTTCATTCGCATTACCTGATCTTCTAGTTTCTTTTTTTCTGGACCATCTCCTACGATATAGACGTCTCCTAGGATATCTTTAGATGCTTCCACTAAATAGTTCAACCCCTTTTCTTTTGTTAGGCGACCTGAAAAAAGTACTATTTTTTTCCCGTTTAGGTTATATTTTTTGTTTATTGTGTTAGTATTTTTTTCTTTTGGGAAGTCTTCAATATGGATTCCTCCAGGAATTACCTTTGTTTTTTGTAGAAACTCCTGTCCAAAGGTATCTATCAGAAAATGTTTTGTTTCATTGCTAACAGTAATTATTTTTTTTGAATTTCTTAAAGCTTCTTTTGTATGTGCGACATAAATTTTATTTTCTGTTGCGGTATTAATCCCTGTTCCATGTGCAGTAATAACAAAATTTATACCGTATAAAAGCTTGATAAAATTTGCAACCCAAGAAAGCAGGGAAACGTGCTGAACATGGATCAGATTGGGTTTAAAATCTTCCACTGCCTTTATCACGCTGGCTAAAAAAGATCTGTATAATTCCGTGATTTCTTTTGGAGTTAAATCCTTGTATTGTCTGCTGACAGGCCACTCAGGGTGGCCAGCAAAAGTGCACGGAAAAGGCATATCTAGCGAGTAAATTTTTAACCCCGGAATTTTTTCTGGGGATTCTGGACAGGCAATAGCAGTTTTGGCATCCTTCATTTTATTAATTTCTAGTGCTAGGCTCCTGGTGTAAGTTCCAGAGCCTCCTCCCCACAATGGAAATGCCTGAAGAAAAAGAATTCTTAGTTCAATTTTTTTAGTCATTTTATTTTGTTATTTTATCTATTTAAAAACCCCGTTTTAGAGGGGTTATTATATATTTATTTTATGCTTGAAAGGGGGCTATGTCAAACATTTTACTAACAAATCGAGTGAGCTCAAAAATTGATTTTTAATGGGTTTGTGCTAATATAAAAATCGTGGACTCGCAAGTTGAAGAAATAAAAAACAGGCTCAATGTTGTGGATGTTGTGGGCTCTTATATTAAGCTCACAAAAACAGGCGCTAATTATAGGGGCGTCTGTCCTTTTCATTCAGAAAAAAAGCCGTCTTTTTTTGTTTCTCCGGCCAGACAGATGTGGAAATGTTTTGGATGCGGAGCCGGCAGTTCTATTTTTGATTTTGTAATGAAGATTGAGGGTGTGGAGTTTGGAGACGCTTTGAGAATTTTGGCCAATAAAGCAGGCATTGAGCTGAAAAAAGAAAATCCAAAATTAAAAACAGAAAGGCAAAGGCTATATGAAATTTGCAATCTGGCTTGCTCTTTTTTTGAAAAACAATTAGAAAATAGCGGATGGGGAAAAGAAGCAAGAGATTATCTTTCAAAGCGCGGGATTAAAGAGGAAAATATTAAAAAGTGGCGTCTGGGTTATTCGCCTGACACGTGGCAGGGCTTGTCTGACTTTTTAGTAAGCAGGGGCTACAAAAGAGACGAAATAGTAAAAGCTGGCTTGGCAGTACAGTCTGAAAAAGGGAATAATCCTTATGATAGATTTAGGGGCAGGATTGTTTTCCCAATTTTTGATTTAAATTCACAGCCAGTTGGATTTGGTGGACGAGTTTTTAAGGACGCTGATAATAAAGAAACAGCAAAATATATAAATACTCCCCAAACGCTTTTATATGATAAAAGCAATATCCTTTACGGCCTAAACAATGCCAAGCTGGCTGTGAGGAAAAATAATCAGTGTGTTTTGACAGAAGGCTATACAGACACTATAATGGCTCATCAGGCAGGATTCGAGAATACCGTGTCTGTTTCTGGTACCGCTCTGACCTCCCAACATTTAAACCTTTTAAAAAGATATTCAGATAATTTGCTTTTGGCGTTTGACATGGATTTGGCAGGAGATACAGCAACAAAAAGAGGTATTAATATGGCTGAAGCAATTGGGTTTAATATAAAGGTTATAGACACTTATAAAGGCGCAAAAGACCCGGCAGAAATTATTTTGGAAAGCCCGGAAAACTGGAACAAGTCTATGGCAAACGCGAGAGCCATAATGGATTATTACTTTGATTCTGCTTTTGCCAGTTTTGCCAAAAATGCTCCGGAAGGGAAAAAAGCAATTGGGAATATTATTTTACCGGCGATTAAAAGATTGCAAAATAAAATTGAGCAGTCATACTGGGTTCAAAAATTAGCTGAGAAATTAGGAGTTAAAGAAGAAGCTGTGGCAGAGGAGCTTAGGAGTGTAAGAGTAGATACTGCACGCACCTGGCCCACAGAAATTTTTGAAAATAAAACAGGGTTAGAAAAGCCTGCATCAGGAGGTAGAAAAAAGCTTATAGAAGATAAAATAGTTTCTTTAGCGCTTAAAAATCCGGAAAACATAGACCTTATCGACGAGGAACACTATAATCTATTTTGCGAGCGAACTAAAAAATTTTTAGAAGAGCTAAAAAAGGGTACAGCAGATAAAGAAGAGTACAAAGATTTTTTTAGCACGTTGGCTTTAATGGCTGAAGTGGATTATGAAGAAGATGGCATTCAAGAGATAAAGCTTTGCCTTTCTGAACTAAAAGAGATAGAATTGAGAAACAGTTTAAATAATATGCTTTCTGGAATAAGGGTTGAAACAAGTGAGCAAAAAAAAGAAGAACTTATAAAAGAATTTGATAAAAAAGCAAGAGAACTTCATAAAAATAAAATCATATGAGCCCAAAACCTAAAAAGGCAAAAAAGCCGGTAAAAAAAGTGGTTAAAAAAGTGGTTGCGAAAAAGAAAGCGGTGACTAGACCAAGACAACGAGTCAAAAAAACTATTTTAGATCCGCAACAACTGGAAACTCTTTTAAAAAAAGGAGAGGAAAGGGGTTTTGTTACGACCTCTGAAATTTTGTATGCATTCCCTAAAATAGAAAGAGACATTGAAGGTCTGGAAAAAGTTTACGATGATTTTAAAGAAAGAGGAATCCAAGTAAAAGAAATGCCGGAATTTTTGGAAACAAAATCCAAAAAAGAGAAAAAAGGTAAAAAGGCGCTTTTGGGAAAAATAGACCCCATCCAAATGTATTTAAGGGAAATAGGGAAGTCTTCATTTTTAACAGCAAAGGAAGAAAAAGAGTTGGCAAAAAGAATTGAAGCTGGAGATGAAGATGCAAAAAACAAATTAGCGTTGGCAAACCTAAGGCTGGTGGTTTCTATTGCAAAAAAATATGTGGGAAGGTCTCCCAATTTAACCATGCTGGACCTGATACAAGAAGGTAACTTGGGGCTATTTAAGGCCGTGAAGAAGTTTGATTGGAGGAAGGGGTATAAGTTCTCCACTTATGCTACTTGGTGGATTAGACAGTCAATTACAAGGGCATTAGCTGACCAAGCAAGGACAATAAGGATTCCTGTGCATATGATTGAGACTATTTCGAAATATACAAAAATAAGAAAAAATCTTTTGCAGGAATTGGGCAGGGAGCCTTTGGCTGAAGAAATTTCAGCTGAAATGGGCTTGGATGTTGAAAAAGTACATCACATAAGAAAAATTGCTCAAAAAGCTGTTTCTTTGGAAACGCCGGTCGGAGAAGATAAAGATAAACAAGATAGTGTGCTGGCAGAGTTTATAAGAGATGACAAAACAATAGCTCCAAATACAGAGGCTTCAAGAAAGCTTTTGAAAGAAAGGTTAAAAGAAATTTCTAGCGATCTTACACCCAGAGAATTAAAAATTTTAGGAATGCGTTTTGGTTTGGATGATGGTGTAATGCATACGCTTGAAGAGACGGGGGAGGAGTTCGGCGTTACCAGAGAAAGAATAAGGCAAATTCAGGCAAAAGCGCTGGAAAAGTTAAGAAAGCATAGAGAGCTTAAAAAAATAGAAGATTATTACTAATAAAAAACCCCGCTATGCGGGGTTTTAAATACCTTTTTTATAGTACACCAGGCCATTGTTTTACCATATACCAAGCTAAAATCAACAACAAAATTACAAAAAGCACAACCAGATGCCAAGTGGGATATTCTATAAAATGAATAACTGCTAAAATTGTTTCTCCTGCTATCATATAATTTATTATACACTACTTATTAAAAATAACCAAAAAAGCTTGTTAAGCTTGACTATATGGTGTATACTATAGAAAGCAATATTAAATTAATAATATTAATAAAAAATAATATGCCAGGAAAAGCAAATTCGGCTTTTATGAAGCCACTTAAACTCTCAGCTGAGTTGGAAGCAGTTGTGGGAAAGGGTCCATTGCCACGTTCTCAGGTCGTAAAAAAACTTTGGGAGTATATTAAGAAGAACAACCTGCAGGATCCAACCAACAAAAGGAATATCAATGCCGACGAAAATTTAAAGAAGGTTTTTGGCGGAAAGGCAGTTGTAAATATGTTTGAGATGACAAAGCTTGTCTCCAAGCATCTCTCGTAATTCTTTTTAAACAAAAGTAAAGCAAAAGTGTTCATCTGGACACTTTTTGCTTTATTTGGGGCATAGTACTTGACATTGTTCGTGAAAAGTGATACAATAAAAAAGTCATGAAAGTTCTAACAAACATTAGATTCGCTCAAACAGCCGGTATAGCCCAGGTGGTTTTGGCTTTTATGGATTTTATTGAAAAGAGCAAAAACAATGATGTGACCATGGTTGCCGTTAATATAGTAGACCCTGGCAAAAAAATTTATAAAAAACGCTCTAACAAGAAAACAAGTACAATATCTATTGGTCTAAAAGTGCCAAACATAGGAAGGATTGTTAAAAAAGCCAAAACATTGGCTGATGTTCGAAAAAAGCTAGAGCCTATAATAAAAGCTTATCAAAAGGCTATTCAGGAGGAAAAACCGGATTTAATTCTAATTAACGGTACATACTTTATGCCTTGGTGTTTGTTTGTTGCTTCGGAAAGAGAAGGAATACCGGCCGTTTTGCATTATCACGGAGTTTTGACAAAAGAAACTCAAAATTGGGAAAAACATCCAAAGGAGTTGTTTTATCAAATGGAGAAAAGTTTTGATAAAAAAGAATTATTTTACATATTCCCCTCAAAAATTACTAAGAATATTGTTGAAAAGGAGGTGTTTTGTCATAAGATAAAAAAATATTCTATACTCCCAAATCCTGTTTCAGATCATTTTTTTGAAGAAAAAAATAGAAGAAAAAATTTAAACATAGGAATTGTTAGCAGATGGACAGGAATAAAAAATATTCGCTTCTGTGAAAAATTAGCAGAATATAATCAGAGGATGGGATCTAAATTTGCGGTGAACATTATTACTGATTTAGATACGGAAGATAAAAAATATAAACAGCTATCAAAAGTTGTGAGGTTTCATAAGCCTACAAGTAATAAAAAGTTGGCCTCTTTTTATAGGAATATGGGAGTTGTGATTAGTCCCTCACATTTTGAAACTTATGGAAATGTGGCAAAAGAGGCCTTAGCGTCTGGAACTCCTGCAATAGTAAATCCAAATATGGGGGTTGCCGAAACTTTTAACAGGTTGGGACTACATGATTGGATTATAGATTTTAATTCTGTAAAATTTGTATATAATAAAATAGAAAGCTTAATGGGAGAAACAGTAGACAAAAAAACCAGAGACAAAATGAAAGAGCTTTATGTTCCTCCAAAAATATTTAACGAGATCGTTTCTATTTTGGTTAGAGCTACATAAAAAACCCCGCCGTTAGCGGGGTTTTTGTTTTAGGGATTAGGCTTCGTAGTGTGTTTCAGGATAATTTCTATATATTTGGTTTTTTTCTGCTTTATTTCCCGGTTTTTCTTTTTTTGGCAGTGCTAATATCCACAATATAAAAGGGCCTCTAATCTTGTCTATTGACCATTCGGTGTCTTTTAGGAGTGGTTTTTTTTCTTCTTTAAATTGGTTGAGCATTGCCAAAGTGGCCTGAAGGCTGTCAGGAGATAACTTGTTATGTTCTACCAAGAATTCTTCCTTACTTATTTTTTCGTTTTGTATTGTAATGCGCACCATAAGTCTAGTATACACGAATTTCTCCAAAAATCAAGCCTGTTTAAAGCCCTTTGCTACAATATAAAATTCTTTGCTACGTCCCAGCACGGCTTTGGGTTTGAATCTTTTTGAAAATTCAAAAGATTGACCCAGATTTTTAAAAAAGTCTGTTGCTTCTTTGCTGTCAAAAATTTTACATACAAAATTTCCTCCAGGCTTTAAAAACATTTTTGCAACATCAAAAGCATTTTCAGATAATTCCAATGATTTTCCAGAATCCACAAACACCACGCCGGTTGTGCTGGGCGCCATATCAGAGACAACCGCGTCAAACTTATAATCAAAGTCTGTCTCTTTAAAATCAAAAACACTTTTTTTAATAAAAACAACATTATCTTTTTGGGGTATTTTTATGTCTGAAATGTCAGCCCCCACCACAGAACCCCGATTACCAACTTTCTCAGCAATATACAAAAGCCACGACCCTGGGGCACATCCCAAATCCAAGATTTTGTCACCTTTTTTAAATATGCTGTACTTTTGGTCTATTTCTTTTAGTTTATAAACAGACCTGGCAGGATAACCCTGTTTTTTTGCCAGTTCTGTGTAAAACTCTGTTTTTTTGTTTTGCCTATACATATTTATAAAAATATTAACACTCTGCAAGACTGCTTTCGTTTTTTATTTCTTCTTCTACTCTTGGGCTATTTAATACTTGTGCATCCTTCCACTTACCTCTAAAAAATATTATAACCGCAAGCAGGGCGCCAAAAATATTTGATAGGGGGAAAGCATACCATACGCCAATTTGGTTATGGAAAAAGTATTTTGATAATAAGAAAACGCTTATAACCTGAAAACAAACCGTTGAAAAAGCGATAAAAAATGTTGAGTTTACGCTACCAGCTCCCCTTAAGGATCCTAAAACAGCCATTTGTACGCCTATAAATCCAAAAGATAAAGCAACAATTTTTAAGAATAGGCCTCCTTCTTTTATAACCTCTACATCTTTTGAATTTATAAAAATGTTTACTATATTGCTTGCAAAGATAAAAAATGTTATTCCAGCAATTGTTAGTAAAACAAATCCGAGAAGCATGCTTATTTTTGTAATTTTTTCTGCCCGGTCTATTTTACCTGCGCCAATGTTATGCCCTACAAGCGTGGAGTTTGCTATGGCTATGCTAAGAGCAGGTATTATTATAAGGGATATCATTTGTGAGCCAATTCCATAAGAGGCAAGCGCCACAGTACCAAAAGTTGCCACAATGATATTTATTAATATAAAACCAATAGCGCGTGATGATTGCTCTAAAGATATGGGAATCCCTAAAAATATTATTTTTTTTATTTGTTCAAAATTAGGTTTAAAATAGCTTAATTTTAAATGTATTCCAGTCTTGCCTCGTAATAAAACAATCAAGCCCATGGTAAGAGCTATCATTTGTGTAATTAAGGTGGCGGTAGCCGCTCCCGCAACCCCAAACGCCGGAACAAATTTCCATCCGTATATAAAGAGGGGATCTAAAAAGAAATTAAGCAACACGGTTGCAAGTACAATAAAAATAGGCATCTTATTTTCACCTACTGCTCTTGATAAAGACTGGTAAACCATATATCCAAATACAAATACCAATCCTAAAAATGCAACTCTTAAATAGCTAATAGCATTTAAAAAAACAGCTTCCTCTGTGGCAAATATCCCCACAATTTGGGGAGTAAATATATATCCTAAAAAAGAAAAAAGCAAAGACACAATGGTGGCGATTAAAAGAACTTGTCCTGAAATAAAATTAACTTCTTCGTGTTTTTGCCTTCCCTTATATTGTGACACCAAAACTCCTCCAGCAAGCCCAATTCCTCCTGAGAAAGTCATTATTAAAAGATTATAGGAAAACATATTGACACCGAAGCAACAGCTTCTTTTCCAAGGCTCCCAACCCAAAATATGTCTGTTATTTGGTATGCTGTCTGCAAAAAATTACCCAGTAAAATGGGTATAGCTAAAAAAAGCACCGCTTTTAAAATAGATCCTTTTGTATAAAGCTCGTGCCTTTTTTCATTTAACTCTTGAGTTTTATCCTTCTCGTACATATTCTTTTATTATTCTACTCTACCAGAAACAGCCCAACACCTCAATCAGTGGTTGAGGTGTTAAAACTGGTTGCAGAACCCTCCAAAAAGTGGTCCGGCTATAAGCAGGCTTTTGCTTTGAATAAATCAAGGGGACTAGGGGAGTCACCGTCTATTATTTGTTTTACTCGTTCTGCTCCCAATGCTTCTGTAAAGCATGCCTCCAATTCCGGGGTCATTTCTGTGGGCAAGTTCCCCACATTAACACCCAATGTCTCCAATATTCTTTCCTGATTTGCATCAAGCAAAGGATTTTTATCAGTTGCTTCTGTGGTGTTTGCGGAATTAGCGGGAGCGTCAGACATTAAGGTTGAGAGAAGAGGCCTTAAATTAAACGGATCAACAATAACAAAAAGAGTAAAAGCTAATATAAGAAGAAGAAAAATAACGCCCAATGTTATAAAGATTATATTTAGTGTTTTATTCATAAGTTTAATAATTGTTTTAATTTACTATTATCTTATTATACCAAAAAACCATCTTTATCAAAAGGTGGTTTTCATTTTAAAATTATGTCATAAATAAATATATGAAACAAAAAATCTTTTTAATTTTATTTGTGGCATTGATTTTAATTTCCCCTCAAAATGCATTAGCATTAACCGCTTCTTCTGCCCAACGAATAGAAATTTTGCAACAAGAAATTTTGGTTTTGCAGTCTTTGATAAAAAACTATAATTTACATAAGGAACCCATGGCAGGTTCTTATATCGCGGTGGATATTTCCAGTAATTCAGTTCTTTTACAGAAAAACATTGATAAGCAATTTCCAATGGCTTCCGTGACCAAATTAATGAATGCCGTTATTTCAGTAGAGAATATTGGCATGGACCAGCAGATAGTTTTGACTGAAGAAATGCTTTTGCCTTTGGGGCAGACATCTGTTTTATATCCGGGACTAAAAATATTGGCAATGGATCTTTTAAAAGCAACTATTATCCAGTCTTCTAATGATTCCGCCGAGGCCCTTTCATATTTTTTGGGGAAAGAAAATTTTATAGACTTAATGAACAAAAAAGCCAAAGAGCTGGGAATGTTCAGTACTGTTTATTACGATACTAACGGGCTAAGCTTGAACAACAAATCAACGGCATCAGACTTGGGTAAATTAATTTCCTATATTTATAAAAATCATCCGCAAATACTTGAAATAACAAAAATTAATGATTTTTGGCTCTCAGACCAGGGCGGGAATATGCTGAAATTTAAAAATGTAAATAACTTTTATTATATGGGTGAGTTTGTTGGTGGGAAAACAGGATATTTAGTAGAAGCCAAACAAACTTTTGATTCAGTTTTTAATGTGAACGGAAAGCCTGTTGCTATTGTGGTTTTGTATTCTGACAACCGAATGGCAGATATTTTTAGCATTCTTCATCAACTAGAAAAAAGCTTATAGTAAAACAAAAAGCACCTAGTGGGTGCTTTTTGCTTTACGGTGCTCCG
>CAZIJR010000018.1:0-13214 GCA_964539855.1 uncultured Candidatus Saccharibacteria bacterium | reverse complement strand
TTTAATGGCCTATAAACTTTAATATCAGCAGGGGTTCTGCCAATCATTTCTTTTGCTTCCTCTCCTACTGCTAATATTCTGTTGTCAGCTAAGGAAACAGCCACCACTGAAGGCTCGTACAAAACAACTCCCTTGCCCTGAAGGTAAACAAGAGAATTACAGGTTCCCAAATCTATTGCTATTTTATTATTAAACATAAAACTAAATTAATCTTTTATTCGCTCAATGTCAGCTCCAAGCTTTCCCAATCTGTCTTCTATTTTTTCATAGCCCCTGTCTATCTGGTAAATATTTTCTATGATTGTCTCCCCTGTAGCCACCATCCCGGCCAAAAGTAAAGTAATTCCTGCACGTAAATCTGGGCTAGCTAATTTTTTCCCCATCAATTCTGTAGGTCCGTTAACAACCACTCTGTAAGGGTCGCACATAATAATATTGGCACCCATAGTAGAAAGCTGGTCAATAAAAAACAACCTGCCTTCAAAAATAGATTCGTGTATAACACTTTGACCTTGAGCCTGGGTCATCAAAAGCGTATAAGGTGGCTGTAAGTCTGTGGCAAACCCAGGATATTCATGAGTGACAATAGAGACTGCTTTTATTTCGCTTGGTTTTGTAATTATATAATCTTTGCCAATTTCCAGTTTAGCTCCCGCTTTTTCCAGAACCGCGATCAACGCTCCAATATGCTCTGGTATACAGTTCTCCACCCTTATTTTGCTTTTAGTCAACAATCCCATGATAACAAAAGTACCGGTTTCAATGCGATCTGGAATTACCTTAAAATTAGAAGCAGAAATTTTTTCGACTCCTTCAATTTCAATTACAGATGTACCAGCGCCTTTTATTTTAGCCCCGCAATTATTAAGATATTCAGCCAGTGCCGGAATTTCAGGCTCCATAGCGCAATTTTGTAAAATTGTTTTTCCTTCAGCCAAAACAGCTGTCATCATCATGGCCTCTGTTCCTGTAACTGTGACTTGAGGAAAAAAAATACAAGCAGCTTTTAAGCGCCCATTTTTTCTTGTCAACTCAAATTCATCTTCAGAAAGCTTAGTTTTTACTCCAAACGCTTCAAAACCGGCCAAAAACATGTCTATTGGCCTTTTACCAATAACACATCCACCAGGATGATTCATTTTGACTTCACCAAATTTAGCCAAAATAGGACCTGCAAACAAAATTGAACTGCGTAATCGTCGTACCAGTAGCGGATTTAAATTAGTCTTGCTAATTTTAGAAGGGTCCACTTCTACGGTTCGGTCTTCCTTGTTTATTTCAACCACTGCCCCCAAATCCTGCAAAATTTTAACTGCGTCTAAAGTGTCTTCTATAAACGGGAAATTAGTTATTTTGCATTTTTCATCAGACAAAACAAGAGCCGCTAGTATTTTAAGTGCGGAATTTTTGGCTCCATTAACAGAAATGACGCCAGATAACTTAGCTCCGCCTTTTATAATAAATTTTTCCATTAAATTAAATTATATATTCTTAATCCTAATCTAAAAAGTGCTTCTTGTAAAGCCTGGAAAAATATAGATCTTTATGTTATTATAATAACCATAATGTCTAAAAAAACACGACTAATAATACTGTTCTCCTGCGTTGTCTGTTTTTTTGTTATAGCACCTATTTTGGTAGCTTATTCTATGGGATATAGGCTTGATTTAGAAAAAAAGGAAATTGTAGGCACGGGGGGAATTTATGTTAGAACTTTTCCACCCGCAGAGCAGGTTATAGTAGATTCTAAAATCTCGGCAAAACCGGGCATTTTTTCAAACGCTATTTTTGTCCAGAGCCTTCTGGCAAAAGAGCATACCGTGTTTGTAGCAAAAGAGGGTTATCATGACTATTTTAAAACTCTGTCCGTAATAGAGAAAGAAGTCACTAAGCTAGAAAATGTTACTTTATTTAAAGAAGATATAAAATTTACTGATATTGCAGATAGTGTTGCTTTCTTTTCTATATCCCCAGACAATAACAAGATTATCGCTTCTTCTACAAACATAAACCCTCTAACGCTAAATTATTTTAATATAAATGATCCTCTTCAGGTACAAATAATACCTATTAAAGAAAGCGCCGCCGTGCTGGATATTAAGTGGTCTAGTAATTCAGACTACGCCTTGATAAAAATGCAGGATTCAAAAGAGGTTTTTTATTATCTATTTAACAACGCCTCCAAAATTCCATCTACTAACCGCTTAAGTTACTTAGACAAAAATTCTCAACAAATTAATTTTAACCCCATAAACATCTCTGAACTTTTTTATGTAGAAAATAACACACTTTATATTTTGAAAAATAATAAACCATCTGCTCTTATAAAAGACCTACTCCTATATACGATTTCAGAAAACAATATATTGTGGCTATCTACAGATGGTGCATTAAAAAAATCTGATACCTCAGGAAAGATAATGACCGTTCTTCTGGCAGAAAACATAACCGTCAGTCCCGAAGTAAATTATAATCTTATTTTTGATTCAGACAAAATCTTTTTGGACGATGGCGACTCCCTATCTTTATATAATGCCAGCTCTAAAACGTTTACAAAATTAAATATCCCAAAAGGATCCTTCAAAATTATCTATTCGCCTGACGGTAAAAACCTTATTTTGTGGGATAGCTCTAAAATATATCTTTACTCCCCTGTAAGTGAAAAATACGAAGAGCTTTTTTCCGGTTTTAAAATAACCAACTGCCAATGGATAAACAACGATTATATTGTTATTACTTCTGAAAATAGCGTTATACTTTCTGAGATAGATTTCCGCGGAGAAATAAACCAGATTACATTGCCCATGGAAACAGCAAGTCCTAAAACATTTTATATTGGGCACTCAGGAAAGCTTTATATTTTAACCAATAATACGCTCTCAGAATCAGAAAAACTAACTCCCTAATTTATTTTTAAACTCTTTCCAGGTTAATTCATCACCATTGGCCATTTTGCAGATATCTTTATATTGGCAGAATCTACATTGCCAATTCTTAGGATAATCTTCAATCCTGCCAGGCAGCGTATCCTTTTCTACTAAGTCTTTTAGAGAATAAAATTTATCTAAAAGCGACTTACATAAAGCCTCATCATAATCCACAAAAAATTCTTTAAGCTCTTGCTGATCCTTATCCACATAAAGCAAGATTCCTTTCTTGATATCAAAATAATGTAAATACAGCTGAATTTGATAAACATTTTCCTCTTTTGGCTCTGTCATTTTACGAAACAGCATACTGTTTATGCTTTTAATATCCAGCACATAGTTTTCACTTCCAATAGATAAAATGGCGTCTGCCCTGCCAGAAATTATTTCCTGAGAAGGAATGGGGACCTCAGTAACAACTCCTATTTTTAACCTATACAAAATATTAAAAATTGAACGATGAATGTTTTCTCCATGCTCAAAAATACGCATAATCCTGGGGTCATACGGCTCTCTGGGTGCGTTCTTAAACTTAAAAAAAACAGCGCGCGGGCATTTGCCAGCGTCTGTAACATAAAACCTAGTTTGTTCTCTATTCCGTTGATTTTCTCTATAAAATTCGTCAATTAACTCTTTAAGCATATAACCATTTTATCATCTCAAAAAATATATGCAACGTTGACACGATTTGATTAAATGCTATTATGGCTATAGTTTCAGCACCTCACAATCAAAAGGAGAAGAGTATGGATTTTATTGAACTTCCCCCAGGACATGTGCCCGTAGGACGGCGTAAGCCTGGTCTAATCGTCGTTCTACGCCAAAAAATGGCAAAACTCCGTGAGGAAAAGGCACGGGTTGCCAATAGCTTGCTCCTAAGCTGCGAGGCAAGCACGTTTCCAGCGGCTGTCAAAGATGAGTTGATAATAATACTAGCCCAATTGGTCGCATCTGGAAAGGCAGAGGCATATTACCCAGTGACCGGCGACCAGGCAAGTGCATACGGAGGCAGATGCTCGACTAAATCCCTTCTACGGCGATGGACGCGAATTAAGAACGATTGGTCACGCTCAGTCAAAATCGAAATCCTCGAGGAAGGGGGCGGAATAACAGTGCACCTAACTGCTATCTAACGCTTCTTTGGTCACCCACCAAAGAACAAAACTCCGCGTGTTGCAATCGCATACCGGAGTTATTTTTTTATAACAACCAACGGCTCATATCTATTGAGCCGTTTAAATCATCATTAAGAAGAACAGTTATAGCGGTAGCGTTTTTGTCTGGAGACAAAAACGCTACCGCCTCATCACTTAATTATTTCATAAAATTAACACCGCATAAAAAAAGCCCCACTATGATGGGGCTTTTTAAATCATTATTTAAATCAGTATTTAAATCCTTACCTCTTGCTCCATTGAGGGGCTCTTCTTGCGCGTTTTAATCCAAACTTCTTTCTTTCCCTCATTCTTGCATCTCTGGTCAAAAATCCTGCTTTTCTTAAACGTTTTCTAAAGTTATTATTAAAATCAACCAATACTCTAGCTGTACCATGCCTTACTGCTTCTGCTTGGGCTGTATGCCCTCCTCCTTTTACTATGACTGTCACCCTGAACTTATCTAGGCATTTCATTTTTTTCATTGAGGCCACCGATGTTTCCCTGTCTTCGTCTGTTTGAAAATACTGCTGGTAGCCCTTATTGTTCACTAAAAACTCCTTATCTCCTTTTGTAAAAAGTCTTACACGTGCTACGGCGGTTTTTCTTCTACCAATTGCCTCAAAATAGCGATCTGGCTTACCTGCCGAATTTTTTATTGATTCATCAATTTCCTTTGAAATATCTTCTGCCTCCAAATCAATTTCTTCTTCTGGTACTGCAACAACAGGAGTTTTCACTTCCTCTTTTTTCTCAATTTTTTTAACAATTTTTTTTGTAGTTGTTTTTACTGGCATATTACTTTTCAAATCTTAACCTTTTTATCTGTTTTGGCCTAAGAGTGTTTTTTGTCAACATACCCATAACCGCAGATCTCAAAACCTCCTTCGGCCCCTTTTTAATCAAGACTTCTTTTAAAGATGCTTTTTTCATATTTCCCAAATATCCTGTAAAATGAAAATAATTTTTATTTTCCAGCTTGTTGCCTGTAAACTTCATTTTACCAATATTTTTCACGATAACCGTGTCTCCCATATCCTTATAAGGAACAAAGTTCGGCTTATTTTTTCCCCTTAGTAAAACAGCAACCTCAACAGCTAATCTGCCTAAAGGCTTATTTTCTGCGTCTACAGTAATCAGTTTTCTTTGAATATTCTCTTTATTTTTCATTCTATTTTATTAACTCAAAAATTACCATTTTAGCACCATCTGAATTACGCGCTCCAAGTTTTATAATTCTTGTGTACCCCCCTTTTCTCTCCTGATAGCGCGGAGCCAACTCTTCAAAAACCTTTTTTGTCATTTTGGGGGTCAAGTCCTGTGCCAGCAATCTACGGTTTGCAATACTGATTATTTTTGCCCTAGTAATCATTTTTTCTACAATAGGCCTCAGTTCTTTAGCCTTGGCTTCAGTAGTCTTAATTTTTTCCTGCAAGAAAAAACTATTAGCTAATGATTTTAAAAGCTGTTTTCTGGGGCCCTTTTTCATTGATAAATTTCTTCCTTTGTTTAGCTTTCTCATGCTTTTAATTTATTCCTCTTCTGATTTTATTTCCAAACCTAATTTTTTTATTTTCCTTTTTATCTCTGACATTGCTTTTTCTCCCATACCTTCTAATTCTGACAAACTCTTTTCTGATTTCTTTACAATCCCGCCTACTGTTTTTATACTATTGTTTACTAAAGCATTCAGCGTTCTACCCGTGAGCTTCAAATCTTCAACGGCAATTTTGGTGACATCCTTGTCAGAGGAAACTTCAGCGGAGATTGATGCTTCCGCTTTCTTCTCTGGCTCGCCTGGTTTACCAGTAAAAATAATATTAAAATGTTTTATTAAAATATCGCACGCCTCAAAAAAGGCTTCTTCTGGAGTGATTGTGCCATCTGTTTCAATTTCCAGGCTTAATTTGTCAAAGTCAGTCCTATCTCCAACTCGCATATTTTCAACCTGAAAATTAACATTTTTAATCGGTGTGAAAATAGCGTCAATTACCATGGAGCCTATTTCTGATTTTTTTGTTTTTAATTGATCTTTTAATACGTATCCTATTCCTCTTTGAATTTGCAATTCAATCTCCAACTCTGTTTTTTTATCAGTTATTGTTGCTATGTGCAAATCGGGGTTCACCAGTTTTACCTGTGAAGGACACTTAAAATCAGCTCCTTTCACCTCGCCCTCTCCTTTTGATTTTAATACTATTGTTGCAGAATCACCCTCAAAAATCTTAAAACGCAGATTCTTTATACTTAAAATCAACATTATTGTATCTTCTAAAACTCCGGGGATTGTTGAAAATTCATGAGGTGCTCCCTTGATTTTAACTTCTGTTACAGCAGCTCCCTGTAAGGATGTAAGCAAAACTCTTCTTAGGGCGTTTCCGATAGTAACACCGTAGCCTGGGTACAGACCTTCTACTTCAAAAGATGCTTGATTCTTTTTTCTCTGTATTACTTTTGGAGGTAGCGGAAGAGATATCATATTTTTTAAATTTTTAATTTTAAAAAACTTTAACGTGAATAAAATTCAAATATTAAAGAAATTTCTGCGGGCGGTTTTACTTCCTCCAGGTTTGGTTCCCCTGTTGTTTTTGCCTCTAATTTTTCTTTATTTAGGTTTAGCCAAACAGGAATTTCCTGTTTTTTTATTGTAGAAGCGAGCTCCTTAAAACCTCCTTTTTGTTTTTTATTTTCTTTTATTGAAATAATGTCGTCTTTTTTTACTTGATAGGAGGCAATATTAACCGGCTTACCGTTTATTAAAAAATAACCGTGTGAAACAAGTTGTCTTGCTTGAGCTCTAGATTTTGCAAAACCAAGCCTAAAAATGGCATTGTCTAGCCTCTTCTCCAACCTTCTTATAAGCTCAGCTGATACATCATCAACCTTGCCCATTTTTGAAAGTGACTCTTGCACATATCTTTTAAATTGCCTTTCAGAAAGACCATACCATTTTTTTAAGGTTTGCTTTTCTTCCAATGATTTCTTATATTCTGAGGGAGCTCCACCTCTTTTCTTTTTTTGGATTCCAGGAGCATAAGCTCTTTTTATCATTGCGCATTTAGCTGAAAAACAACGATCACCCTTTAAAAAGAGCTTCTGTCCCAACCGTCTACAAGTTTTACATTGATCGTATTGCATTTTGTTTAAATTAAACTCTACGTGTTTTTTTAGGTCTACACCCGTTATGAGGAATTGGGGTTACATCTCTAATTGAAACGACATTTATACCTTGCGCCACCAAAGTCCTGACAACAGACTCTCTACCGGCTCCTATTCCTTTTACTAAAATTTCAATTTTTTCAATAGCCATTTTTTTACAAATATTAGCAATGGCTTCGGCAACCTTTGAGGCTGCAAACGAAGTCGCTTTTTTTGTACCCTTAAACCCCACTGATCCCGCTGATTTCCAGGCTAAAACTTGTCCTCTCGAGCTAGTAAGGGTTACCATTGTATTATTATAAGAAGAGGAGACGTATATTTTTCCCTCTCTAATTCCAGCCACAGAAGATTTTACTTGAGCCTCTTTTCCAGCTTTTTGCTCAACTTTTTCCTGCTCCTTCATAAGCTCTTCTTGATTTGCTGTTATAATATGCTTTTTGCCCATATCTGTTTACTTTCTATTTTTAGTGTTTTTATTTAGGAGCAGGTGCGCCTTTTTTACCCGATCCCGTTGTTTTTCTAACATTTCCCCTTACGGTCCTGTTGTTTGTCTTGGTTCGTTGGCCTCTTACAGGCAAACCTTTACTGTGTCTCATTCCTCTCCAGGTTCCAATATCCTTTAGGCGTTTAACATTTATCATAACCTGCCTTCTCAAATCACCCTCTATTTTATGATTTTTTTCAATAAAATCTTTTAAGATGTTTATCTCCTCGGGAGTAAGATCAGACGCTTTTTTGTTTATGTCTATTTTCATCTCGTCTAAAATCTTTTTACTCAAACTCCTACCTATTCCATAGACATAGGTTAAAGATATTACTATTCTTTTATTTTCGGGTATGTTAACACCGGCTATTCTTGGCATAATATGGTTGGGCTTTAACCCTGTCTTTGTTTGTGTTTTGGATTTTTTTTGCAAATAACGTAAATCCTACCTTCTCTTCTGATGATTTTGCAATCCTTACACATTTTTTTTATTGATGGCCTAACTTTCATTTCTTAAATAAAAAAACTAAAAAATATTTAGTCTAAAATATTTTAATTATTATTTTAACCTGTAGACAATTCTCCCTTTTCCTTCATCATAGGGAGTCATTTCCAATAAAACTTTATCACCCGGTAAAATAGTAATTCTGTGCATTCTCATCTTTCCGGAAAGAAACCCTAAAATTTTCTTACCGTCTTCTAACTCTATCCTAAAAAAGGCGTTTGGTAAAGCCTCCGTAACCCTTCCTTCTTTTTTTATAATTTGACTATTTTTTTCTTCCTGCGATGTCATTTATAATATAATGCCATATTAGCAAATTAAACCCAAACCGTCAAGACTTATTCAAATTTGAGAGTGACATTTACAGCCTTTTGGTTGTTTGGAGCCCTAAACACCCAAAACGGCCAAAAATTAACTTCTACTTTAGAAAGCTGATCTCCCAATGCGCTACTTACACTTTTATTTATTTGGATTGCGTTTTTTCCAACTAACGACAAAGACATAGAATTTTTATCTATGGACTGATATACTCCCGAGGAAAAAATAGAATCCAATACCATTTTTCCGCCTGGAATATCAATTTTTGAGGCAGAATAACTTAGGTTAAAACTGCTATCTAAAAGAATTTTTCCATCGGGTGTTTGGGAAATAATATATTTTTTTGCGAATTCTTCAATAATAGATTTTTTAAAGGCAAGCACAGAGGATTTTATTGTCGCTTTGTAATTAAATTTATCAACCACTGTTCCGGGCTTTGTTTCCGTTCCAGAATCTGTAATTTCGGAAGACACCCCGTTTTCCGCTAAAACATAATCATCAGGAATTTGATTTTTAAGATCAGCTATGGCTTCCTCGGTAATCCTTTTAATTAAAGATTCTTTTGCCTGCTGGATATCGTCATCTGTAACTTTTTTAATTTCACCAACATAGCCTCCTGTCATTGTGCTATTAGATTCAGCGTAAATACTATAATAATATGCCGTTCCTTTAAGCCCCGGAATAGAAAAATTTGAAGAGCCTATATTATAACTGTCACCTCCTTCAACTGCAGTCACCTTCACTTGCACAGATCCGGGGGTAATTTTTCCTCCTGATTTTTTTCCAGCTGGAATTACCATTTTTTGGTCAGCAGTAAAAAGTTTTCCAGAATCAGAAAGAAATCTTGTTCCGTCTTTCAAGGTAACGCTGGATAGCGGGTCATATTTATTATAAACCGTTACAGTACCCGAAGCCCTACCCTCATCTGTACCATTTCCCGAAGCAGGAAAATCTTCAGACATTGTTTTGGAGGTTTCAAAATATTGGGCAGGAATAACGCCTTCTCCAATATCAGGCAAATCAATTGACGTATCAACTATTATGGTCTGCTCAAAGCTTAAGGTTTCCACTTTAGGCCAAATTACGATGTCGGCTTTTGGAAGCTTAAAAAACAAGAATGCTCCCAACGCGACCAAACAAGCTGCTCCTACAAATAAAATTGACCACCAGATAGAGTGTTTTTCTCCGGTACGACGGTTTTTTCGAGTTCCTTTTTCCCTAACAGGGCTACTTTCTCTTTCCTCTCTTAAATATTCCTTTACATCTTCTTCAATTTTTTTGGCCAGCTTTGGTGGCACAATATCGTAAACTTTTTTAGCCATAGTATTATAGTATTGAGCGAGCCAAATAGATTTTTTCGAGGAGAGGGTGCCCCGTAAAGAGGCTCTCCCCGCAGAAAAAACTATTTGGCGAGCGAAAAAGATTAATCAAGTATTGCTTTTATGCGCCGTACTCCGGCGGACGAGCTTTCTTCTTTTATAATTTTAAAATGTCCCATATCCCCTGTCCTATTCACATGCGGACCTCCACATATTTCACGACTCACTATATTATCCCCCGCGCCCACTGTGTAAACTTTTACCTTTTCTCCGTATTTTGATTCAAAAACCCCCATAGCATTCATCTCCTTGGCTTTTTCTAAAGTCATTTCCTCACAACTAACAAGTAGGTCTTTTTCTATTATACCATTTACAAAATTTTCCACATCTTTTATTTGTCCACTGGTCATTTTTTCTTTATGAGTAAAGTCAAACCTCAATCTTTCTGCTGTAATATTGCTTCCCTTTTGAAAAACATCATCTCCCAAAACCTTTCTTAATCCTGCCAACATTAAATGAGCCGCTGTATGAAGTTTTGTGGTTTGCTCTGAATTATCTGCCAACCCGCCCTTAAACATCCCCGCTGAAGCCGTCCGACTCAGCTCCTGATGTTTTTCCAGTTCTTTCTCAAACTCTTTTATATCCACGTTAATCCCCTTTTCTTTTGCTAATTCCTGCGTAATTTCTATAGGAAAACCATAAGTTTGATACAAATTAAAAGCATCTTTTCCAGAAACATTATCCAACTTTTCAAACTCCTTTAATCCTTTTTCTAAGGTGGCTTCAAATTTTTCTGTTTCTTGGCGCACAATAAAACCGACCCCCTCCTCGCTTTCCTTTATATCCGGGTAGGCATCCCCATAAATTTCAGCAACCACTTTTATCAAATCAATCAGAAAATCTTTTGGCATTTCCAAAACCTTGCCGTATCTTATAGCTCGCCTCAACAATCTTCGTAAAATATATCCGTGCTCCACATTTGAAGGCATAATTTGCTCTGAAGCTAAAAATACAGAAGCTTTTATATGATCTGCAATAACCCTAAATTCTTTTTTATAATCTTCATACTTTTTCCCAGACAACTCAGCAATCTTTTCTATTATAGGTAGAAATAAGTCTGTTTCATAAATGTTTTCTCTGCCATTTAAAACAGCAAGAGTTCTTTCCATGCCCATTCCAGTGTCAACGTTTTTTTGTTCAGCCCCCATATAGTTTCCACTTTCATCCTTTACATACTGCATAAAAACATCGTTCCATATTTCAACCCAATTTTTATCTTCGGCATCAAAAATTTCGGGAGCTGGCTTGTCATTTAGTTTCCAATAAAACATTTCTGTGTCCGGACCACAAGGACCTGTTTGTCCTGCAGGGCCCCACCAATTATCTTCTTTTGGCAAAAAAACAATCTTTTCCTTCTTAATACCCAAACCTTCCCAAATTTTTGCTGATTCTTCATCTTTCGGCGCGTCTTTGTCTCCAGCGAAACAAGAAACAGCTAACCTGTCCATGGGAATATTTAGTTCCTTAGTTAAAAAATCAAAACTCCATTTTATAGCATCTTCCTTCCAGTAGTCGCCCAAAGACCAGTTTCCTAACATTTCAAAAAACGTATTATGCGTATCATCTCCAACATCATCAATATCTCCAGTTCTTATACATTTTTGACAGCTTGTCAATCTTTTCCCTTGAGGATGCTTTTCACCCAACAAAAAAGGCACTAGAGGGTGCATTCCCGCTGTTGTAAATAAAACCGTTGGGTCATTTTCTGGAATCAAAGAAGCACTGGGAATAATTTTATGCCCCTTTTTCTCAAAGAAATTTAAATACTTTGTCCTCAAATCTGAAGAATCCATTACTGCATTTTACAACATAAAATACCCTAGTGCAACACCCTTTTTCCAACACCTCAATCACTGATTGAGGTGTTAAACTAAAGCAAGTAAAAAATACAAAAAAGAGGGCTTCGTGGTTTTATCCACGAAGCCCTTTATGATGTTCCCACGAGAAACTGAAGTAGGTCCCGCCTATTCAGCCTCTACGCCAGCTCCGAGCATCTCTCGACGCTCTATTTCCTTCTGGCAACTGATGCAGAGAGATGCCTGGGGTATCGCCTGTAAGCGGGCAAGGCTGATCTCTCGCCCGCAACCTTCACAGATGCCATACCTCCCACGACGCATCCGCTCCAAAGCATCTTCAACGGATTGCAATACAAGACTTTCCGCGGATGTGATTTGCGCCATAGTATCAACATCCACTCCTGGGAGAAGGTCAACTCCAAACTCGAATGTTATACCAACACCCAAAGCCTTGACCAAATCCCGATGATGAGCCTTGAGGATTCTTTGTATCCTCTTAATCACATCTGCTCGTTTCATGGCATCTCCTTTCTCGCCAATGAACTGGACCACTTCCTATTATTAATTATACGTCTATTATATATACTTGTCAATAGTTATGTGTAACAAAAAACCCTTTTAAAAGGGCCTGCTCCATTTTAGTTAATACTCCAGTTTTATACCAAGTTTTTCAGCTATTTGATGTAGCCATTTTTCGTGCCGGTCAACTTTATGAGACAACATAACTAACTCCTGAAAAAATTCATCTGCTTTCGTAGCATATGCATCCACTGATTTTTGAAGATCACTAAAATCCTTACGGTATTCTTCCCGGAATTTATCGAAATCCGTTTTTGTAGCAATCAGTTCTGTTAATTTTTTAATATCGTTTTCATCAAGCATACTAAGTTAAGTATATTCTCTAAATGGTTAATGTCAAATTATCATGTATATCGGTCAGCAATACTGGAGGCGGCAAAGGATAGAGGTTTTATACGAGGTTCAAAGCCCGTACTTTTAATAAGGCCTACTACTTCCTTTACCATTTCACGGGTTTTCCCTTTCTCCCCCACATCTGCATGGATATACTCAAATTCATATTTTAGTCCAAGCTTATTTTCCTTTTCCAATGTTTCACGCAAAGCCAAAGCTAATTCGCAAGACAAATAAACTTCTTGTAAAATTCTATTTTTCCAAAACGACATTTTCTTTAAAAAATTGTCATCGTACTGCATTTTTTTTAAGAAAAACCTTCCTCCTGCTCCCATCCTTAAAACCACAATTGCAATAGGAAAAAACGGCTTGTCAGATGAAGGCGAATCACACCCCACAATAATTTCATACTGATATTCAGGAGATTCCTGCATATAGCCAAAAATCTCCGTTATTACCTGCTGTAAATCTAAATTGCCCTTACTGGGGCTAAAAAAATGTCCGTTGTTTAATATATTGCTATCCATAACTCAATGTAACAAAAAAACTGACTAAAAGTCAATTTTAATTTCTGGTAGCGAGC
>CAZIJR010000017.1:1747-13788 GCA_964539855.1 uncultured Candidatus Saccharibacteria bacterium | reverse complement strand
AACGTTTTGAGCAAGTTGATAAACGTTTTGAGCAAGTTGATAAACGTTTTGAGCAGATGGATAAAAGACTTGATAGTATGGTAACCAAGGCTGAAATGAATAGGCGATTTGACGGATTAGAAGATAGAATTTTAGTAAGCCATCAAAAAAGAATTGAAAAATTGGAAGCAGAAGCTAAGGAATTGCGCAGGATGTTTGCGATGTAATTTAAATAACGCATAAAAAATCGCTATATGCAATAAAAAAAGAGGTTTAAATTTGGCCTCTTTTTTGATTTTGTAAAAAAGTATATAATAAGATAAACTAATATATGGAATACAAAATTACAATTGAGGTTTCGGCTAGGCATTGCCATTTATCAGAAAGAGATTTAGAAAAATTGTTTGGCTCGGGTTATGAACTTAAAAAAACAAAGCAGCTTAGCCAGCCGTCAGATTTTGCGTGTGAAGAGACCGTGGAAGTAGAATTTGGCAATAAAAAGCTTGAAAAAGTTAGAGTTGTAGGGCCATTGAGACCGCAAAGCCAAGTAGAAATAAGCTTAACAGACGCTATTGGTTCTGGGATTTTACCACCAGTAAAAATTTCCGGCGATTTAAGACATAGTTCAGAAGTTATATTACGCGGTCCTGCTGGGGAGATAAGACTAAGCGAAGGGCTTATTGTTGCCCAGCGTCATATGCATTGTTCCAAAGAAGAAGCCGCTGAGCTTGGCTTGAAAAACGAAGAGATTGTTTCTATAAAAACCAAAAGTTTGCGTCCACTTATTTTTGAGGAAGTTGTTGTTAGGGCTAAGGACGGCTATAATTTATGTATGCATATAGATACTGATGAGGGCAATGCCGCAGGTATTAATAAAATAGGTAACGGAATAATTATAAAACAATGATTTTAGTTTTAAATTGCGGTAGCCAATCTATAAAATGGAAGCTTTTTTCAGAAAAATTGAAGAAAGTAAAAGGAGGAGATGTGTCTGTAGCAGACGACAAGGACTACGGAAACATTTTACTTACCGAGATTGAAAAATTGGCTGAATATAAAGCAGATATAAAAATAATCGGACACAGGGTCGTTTATGGTGGAAAAAAGTTTAAAAATTTAGCAGTTTTAAATAGTGACAGTTTGCTAGAGCTGGGAAAATTTAACCGCTTAGCTCCTTTGCACAATCCTTATAATATTTTGGGAGCCAAGACAGCAGAAAGAGTTTTTCCTTTGGTAAAACAGGTTGCTATATTTGATACCGAGTTTTTTGACAACATGCCGGAAGTGGCTAAGATTTATGCATTACCAAAAGAAATAACAGAAAAATATGGATTTAGAAAATTTGGTTTTCATGGTATTTCCCACGAATATGTTGCTCAAAAAGCTGCCGAAAAAATAAAAAAACCATTAAACAAGCTAAAAATTATTACCTGCCACCTGGGCGGAGGAGCTAGTATCGCTGCAATAAAAAACGGAAAGCCGATAGACACTTCAATGGGTTTTACCCCAATGGATGGCTTAGTTATGGCAACAAGGTCTGGGAGTATAGATCCTGGAATTATTTTAGAGCTTGCCGAAGACCTGTCTGTTGAAAGAACTAAAGAAATGCTGAATAAAGAATCGGGGTTAATGGGTATTTGCCATACTGGTGAGATGCTGGAAGTGTTAGAAAAAATAAAAAGAGAAGACGAATCTGCTAAGCTCGCATTGAATATTTTTGCTTACTCAATAAAAAAGTATATCGGTGCCTATTTTGCTGTTTTGGATGGGTGCGATGTACTGGTTTTTACTGGAAGTATTGGAGCAGGATTACCAAAAACCAGAAATACCATTTTAAAGGATTTAAATATATTAAAAAATACAAGTATTTTAGTTATTAAAACAGATGAAGAAATGGCAATAGCCCAAAAAATAATAAAGGTTAAATAAAATTTATGATGGAAAAAAATCAAAAGAATATTTTATGGTTTGATGAAATCAGGATGGAAGATGTTCCCCTGGTTGGTGGAAAAAATGCGTCTTTGGGTGAAATGTATACTCAGCTAACATCAAAAGGTGTGAATATTCCATATGGTTTTGCTATAACATCTGCTTTTTATTGGAAATTTATTAAGGCTAACGAATTAGACAAAAAATTATTAGAAATTTTTAAAAATTTAGATCCCAAAAATTTGCAATCTGTAAGGGCGGTTGGTAAGGCTGCCAGAGAAAAAATTGCAACAGGAACTTTTACAGACGAACTTAAAAAGGATTTATTTGAGGCTTATGCTAAATTATCTCAAAAATATAATGTTGAAAATACCGATGTGGCCGTAAGAACTTCTGGAGTTGCTGAAGACAATCCAGATGCTTCATTTGCTGGCCAATTTGAAACATATCTAAATATCACCGGAACGGAGAATCTTTTGAAAGCTGTTAAGGATTGCTTTGTCTCTTTTTTTACCGACAGGGCAATTGTATATAGAGAACAAGTAAAAATAGACCATCTTTCTATCGCCCTATCAGTAGGAGTACAAAAAATGGCAAGGTCGGACCTAGGAACTTCTGGTGTTATGTTTTCTTGTGAAACAGAATCTGGTTTTGGAGATATAGTTTTAATCAACGCAAGCTATGGTTTGGGAGAAAATGTTGTGAAAGGTAGGGTTGATCCTGACCAGTTTTATGTTTTCGAGACAACTCTAAAAAAGGGGTTTAAGCCTATTTTAGAAAAAAGGTTGGGTTCAAAACTAGTAAAATTAGCTTATACAAATAATTCTAAAAAACCGACAAAGGACATTGCCACAACAAAAAAAGAAAGAAATAATTTTTGTATCAGCGATGAGGATGTTTTAGCCCTGGCAAAATGGTCAGTGATAGTGGAGGATCATTATAAAAAATCAATGGATATGGAATGGGCAAAAGACGGAAAGACCAATGAGCTTTTTATAGTCCAAGCAAGACCGGAAACAGTCCAAAGTAAAAAAAATGTTAATATTTTAGAGGAATATAAATTATCTGAATCTGCTCCGAAAAAATTATTAGCTGAGGGGCTTAGTGTTGGAAATAAGATTGGTCAAGGAGTTACAAAAGTAATTATGTCTGTAAAAGATATTGAGAAATTTAAAGAGGGAGAAGTTTTGGTGACGGACATGACAGACCCGGACTGGGTTCCTGCAATGAAAATTGCAAAAGCCATTGTGACAAACAGGGGCGGAAGAACCTGCCATGCCGCAATTGTTGGAAGGGAATTAGGAGTCCCAACGGTTGTTGGTACTATTAACGGTACAAAAAGCATAAAAGCTGGAAGGGAAATAACGGTTTCTTGTGCCGGGGGTGAGCAGGGCAGGGTTTATGAGGGCATAGTTCCATTTGAAATTAAAAAAACAGATATTTCCAATTTGCCTAAAACTAAAACAAAAATTTTAATGAATGTGGGGGAGCCGTCAAATGCCTTTAATTTGAGCTTTATTCCCAACGACGGAGTTGGCTTGGCTAGGGAGGAATTTATTATTGCTAACGCAATAAAAATCCACCCAAACGCCCTGATAAATTATAAAAAATTAAAGCCGGCTTTAAAAAAGAAAATTGATGCGCTGACTTTGGGGTATGAAAATAAATCTCAATTTTACGTTGATAAATTAGCGGAGGGAATCGGGATGATTGGTTCGGCCTTTTATCCAAAACCGGTAATTGTAAGGTTTTCAGATTTTAAAACAAATGAGTATAGGTCCTTAGTGGGAGGAGAAATGTTTGAGCCAGAAGAGGAAAATCCTATGATAGGATTTAGAGGAGCTTCAAGATATTATCATTCAAGTTTTAAGGACGCTTTTGTGCTGGAATGTAAAGCAATGAAAAAAGTAAGAGAAGATTTTGGATTAATCAATGTCATCCCGATGGTTCCATTTTGTAGGACTTTAGATGAAGGTAGAAAAGTTGTGGAGATTTTAGCTCAAAATGGATTGAAACAGGGCGAAAATGGGTTGAAAATCTATGTGATGTGTGAAGTGCCATCGAATGTTATTTTGGCTGAAAAGTTTTTGGAAATTTTTGATGGATTTTCGATTGGCTCTAACGATTTGACCCAGTTAGCGCTCGGCCTGGATAGGGATAACTCTAATTTGTCGGCAATAGGAAACGAAAAAAACGAGGCCGTAAAGGAGCTTATTGAAGAAGCAATAAAAGTATGCCAGAATAATAATAAATATATTGGCATATGTGGGCAGGGACCGAGCGATTTTCCTGATTTTGCGCAATTTTTAGTGGAGCGGGGAATTGAGTCAATTTCTTTGAATCCCGATTCTGTTTTAAAAACGAAGATTGCCATTGCCCAAACCGAAAAAAATCTAAATCAAAAATAAAAGTTATAAATGTTTAATAAAATGTACGATATTATAACCTTTGGTTCAGCTGCGCAGGATATACATGTTAATTCAAAATCGTTTAAAGTGGTAAAGGGAGAAAAAGACTTCTCTACGGGCGAAGGCCTTTGTTTGCCTTTTGGGTCTAAAATTGACGTTGAGAGCATTGTTTTCACCTCAGGAGGGGGTGGAACCAATACTGCTGCTACATTTGCTATGCAGGGCTTTAAAACGGCTTTTTGTGGGGCAATTGGGGCCGATTCTGCTGGGCTGGAATTGATAAGGGAGCTTAAACATTTTAGAGTTGATACCAGGTTTTTGATTAAAAAAAGGGAGAAACAAACAAACTGTTCGGTAGTTGTATCTAACGGCGGAGGAGAGAGGACTATTTTGGTCTATAGGGGTGCATCAGACTTATTGTGCAAAGAGGATGTTCCTTGGAAGAAATTAAAGGCAAAATGGTTTTATTTGGCGCCATTTACAAATTCACTTTATAAAAATTTTGAGAATATTGTTAACTTTGCTTTTGAAAATAAAATAAAGATTGCATTAAATCCATCTAAACAGCAGTTATCTATGCCCATAGAAGATTTAAAAAAGATTTTTGCTAAAATAGATATTTTGTTTTTAAACCAAGAAGAGGCTTCTTTTTTAACAAAAATTCCGTTTATAAAGGAATTAGAAATATTTAAAGCAATTGATGAAATTTGTCCAGGGATTGCAGTTATGACAAAGGGAGGGGAAGGGGTTGTCGTTTCTGATGGTAAGTTTTTGTATTCTGCAAAACCAAATCCTGACCGAAAGGTTGTTGATACAACCGGAGCCGGAGATTCGTTTGCGTCAGGATTTTTATCAGGATATATAAAATTTAATGGCGACATTGTAAAGTCAATACAACTGGGGTTGGGTAATTCTGAGGCTTGTTTGTCTAAAATAGGCGCAAAAAATGGGCTTTTGGATAAAAAATCAGACTTTAAGAGAGTTGAGGTTTCAAAGCAGGAATGTGGAGAAAATAATTTGTGCATAACAAAGTAAAGGTATGTAAGGTTGCGATATAGCGAAGCTGTAAAGCGACACTTAAGCCAGACATTAAAAAAAATAAATAAAATGGCTAAAAATTTAAAATATTATTTTCAGAAAGCTCGCGAAGAAAAATTTGCTGTACCACAGTTCAATTTTTCTGATTTTAGCCAAATGAAAGCGATAGTAAATAAGTGTTTTCAATTAAAATCACCGGTAATTTTGGGAACATCAGAAGGC
Source organism: uncultured Candidatus Saccharibacteria bacterium (assembly GCA_964539855.1). Taxonomy (GTDB): domain Bacteria; phylum Patescibacteriota; class Minisyncoccia; order Minisyncoccales; family Staskawiczbacteraceae; genus XYD1-FULL-39-28. The sequence continues at coordinate 8,212 of CAZIJR010000017.1, read as the reverse complement.
GAGAGCAAGTTCTTTGGGATAGAAGAGGCCGTAGCTATAAGAAACGTGTTAAGAAAAAGAACTGGATTACCTATTTTTTTAAATTTGGACCACGGAAAATCATTCGAGTATTTAAAAAAGGTTGTTGATTTAGGTTATGACATGGTTCATTTTGACGGTTCTAAATTACCTTTGGACGAAAATATAAAAATTTCTAAAGAGGTTGCAAAATACGCACATTGGAGAGGTGTTTTAGTTGAGGGCGAAGTCGGCAAAATAGGTACCGATTCTTCCATGCTATATTCTGAGAAATTTAAAATTAAAGAGGATGACCTAACAAAGCCTGCCGAAGCTATGGAATATCTGGAAAAAGCTGGTGCGGATTTGTTGGCCGTAAGTATGGGGAATTTTCATGGAATAGAAATTTCCGGGGTTTGCCCTGACCTTAGGATAGACATCCTAAAAAACATTGAAAAGGAAATCAAGGAAAAAGCCTTTTTAGTTTTACATGGAGGTTCCGGAACGATGGAAGAAGATATAAGGTCTTCCATTAAGTCAGGTATTGTAAAAATTAACATTAACACAGAATTAAGATTATCTTTCACGGGTAATTTAAGACGCGTTTTAACTGAAAATAAAGAAGAAATTGTGCCTTACAAATTTTTTCCCGTTGTTCAGCGCTCGGTAGAGAAGGTTGTTGAATTAAAAATAAATTTATTTGGAAGTGCTGGAAGGGTATAGGGGGGTTTACAAATCCAAAATAATATATTAATATTTAAACATTACATAAAACCATGGCGAAAATAAAATTAGAGCGTGAAAAATGTATTGGGTGTGGCTCGTGCGCCGCACTTTGCGATAAGTTTTTTGAGATTGCTGAGGATGGTAAATCCCACATTAAAAACGCAGATAAAAAAGAATTAGAGGAACTAGAAGTAGAAAAAATTGAATGTGCTGAATCGGCCGTACAAGCTTGTCCAGTGCAATGTATACATATAGATAAATAAAATGATTACACTTAACGCTAAAATCAGAAGTAAAACTGGTAAAAAAAATAAAAAATTAAGGGATTCTGGCGGAATTCCTGCTGTTGTTTACGGGCACAAGGTTAAAAACGTCCAAATAGAGGTGGATTATAAGGAGCTTTCCAAGGTTTTAAAAGAAGCAGGAGAAAGTTCACTGATAGAACTAAGCGTTGAAGGAGAAAAGGAGAGGAGGCCGGTTTTGATACATGAGCTTCAAAAAGACCCTGTTAGTGATAATTTTATACACATTGATTTTTTTCAAGCATCACTAAAAGAAGAGGTTGAGGTAGAGGTTCCGATTGTTTTTGAAGGCGAGGCTCCAGCAGTAAAGGATTTAGGTGGAACATTGGTTAAAAATATTTCTGAGCTTGAAGTTAAAGCGCTTCCCCAAAATTTACCCCATGAAATTAAAGTTTCTATTGAAGGATTAAAGACATTTGAAGACCATATTTTGGTAAAAGACCTGAAACTACCAGAAGGCGTTAGGGCTACCGCAAAACCAGACGAAATTGTGGCTCTAGTCGCAGAGGCTGAAAAAGTAGAAGAAGAATTGGCAAAGGAAATTACTGAGGATGTTGAAGGCGTAGAGAAGGTTGAAAAAGAAAAGAAAGAGGAAGAGGTTGTTGAAGAAGAAAAAGCATAATAATTTTATCCACAACCAGCCCCTTGCAGGGTTGGTTTTTTATTGCTAAAAATAGATATAGATGAATTATTCTAATAAGTTTTTTATTTTATCGGTTTCAATTTTGGGATTAGTGCTGGTCCCATTTTTTGGGTATTCAGAGGATTTAGAAACTATTTGTCAGCAGATAACCGAGTCAAACACGGGTTGTCCTGGAGTAAGCGAATCCGACTGTAAAGTTTTGCTACAAAAATGTTCAGATTATTATGATAAACAGTCTGCCGCTCTGCAGGAAGATATTACAAAAACCTCCCAGCAAAAAAATACTTTAGCAAATCAGATTTCTTCCTTTAAAAAGAAGATACAAAATCTGGAGTATCAAATTAGTCAGAGTACAGTAAAGGTGAAGGGTCTTAATGTCCAAATAGAGGATACGCAGGAGTCTATTGCTGAAACATCCAATAAAATAGGAGATTCTCAAAATCAAATAGCAAACATTCTAAGGTCTTTTTACGAAGAGGATAAAAAGCCTTCAATTGAAGTTTTGCTTGAAGGAAATTTGTCTGAATTTTTTAGTAATTTGGTTTATTTGGAAAGTCTAAATTCAAAAGTTAGTGAGCTTTTAGAAAATACAGTAGATTTACATGCTTACCTAGAAAATCAAAAAGTAAAGATGGATGGAGAGGTAGGCTCGCTTCAAAAAACTATAGCTCTTCAAAGCCTGCAAAAACAAGAAAACCAGCAGAACCAGCAGCAACAGCAGACGTATTTGAATTTAACCGAGGCTCAGTACCAACAACAATTGGCAGATAAAAAAGTAGTGGAGGCAAAAAAGGCAAAAATTCAGGCGATGTTGTTTTCCCTAGCTGGTACATCTGATACAGAAGCTCCAAGCTTTGGAGAAGCAATAGAAATTGCTAAAAGTGCAGCGGGTTTGGTGGGCGTTAGACCAGCATTTTTGTTGGCAATTATAAGCCAGGAATCAGCCATTGGCAGAAATGTGGGTCAATGCGTTCTTACCGACGACAAAGGTAATGGAAAAAAGATTTCCACAGGCACCCCGCTTGCATATGCTAGAGCAATGCATCCTACGCGAGATATACCCCCATTTTTAAGAATAACTGCAGGCGTGGGTAGAAATCCTTACAATACGCCCGTCTCTTGCTGGATTTATGACGTTCGAGGAGGGTCTCCATATGGGTGGGGAGGAGCAATGGGGCCAGCTCAATTTATTCCCTCTACGTGGGCAATATTTGAAGACGAGTTGAGAAATAAACTTGGGAAGGCTCCCGATCCTTGGGCAATTAAAGATTCTTTTACAGCGTCTGCACTTTATTTAGGAGACTTGGGAGCAACAGCTCAAACTGTTGCAGCTGAAAGTAAAGCAGCAGCAAGATATTATGGAGTCGCAGGTTCTTATAATAGTATGGTGATGAGGAGAGCTGAGTGTATACAAACCTTTATTGATGTAGGAACAATGTCGTCCTACTGCGAAAACCTGATATTTTAAGCATCAATTTATTTAAAAAATTCGCTTCGGGGTACCCTTAGGGTCGGGATTTTTTAAATGCCCTTACAATTGGTTCCAGGTCGCCGTCAACAATATTTTCCAAATTGTGCCAGGATTTATTTATACGGTGGTCTGTAATTCGGTTTTGAGAATAATTATAGGTTCTTATTTTCTCTGATCTTTTTGCCCAGCCAATTTGTTCTCTTCTCTCTTCGGTTAGTTTTGATAGGTCAGATTCTTCTTGCCTTTGTAAGAGTCTTGCGGATAAAAGTGCCATTGCTGTTTCCTTGTTTTGCAGTTGGTTTCTTTCTGATTGGCAGGTTACAACAAGCCCTGAAGGTTTATGGACAATCCTTACAGCCGATTCTACCTTGTTTACATATTGTCCTCCTGGCCCAGACGCCTTGTATGTGCCTATTTCCAAGTCAGACGGGCTTATGCTTATTTCTGTTTTTTTAGGCTTTAATAAAACGGCCACTGATGCTGTGGAAGTATGGACTCTGCCTTGTTTTTCTGTTTTTGGAACTCTTTGTACTCTGTGCACTCCGCCTTCGTTCTGCATTTCGTCATAAACTCCGGGACCTGCTAGTTCAAAAATTATTTCTTTATATCCTCCGATTGTAGAAGAATTTGAGTCTAAAATACGCTCTTTCCAGCCTTTTTTTTGGGCATATTTTGAATACATTCTATGTAAATCTGCAGCAAAAAGACCAGCCTCATCGCCACCTTGTCCAGCACGTATTTCTATTATAGCAGCTTGCTTGTCAGCTTTTTCATCCGAGGATTCAGGTACGTCCGGTTTGTACTTTTTCCAGTCCTCGGCAGTAAATTTAGAATAATCAGGTTGCTCATTCATATTTAAATATAATATCACAAACTCTTGCTTTTGAAAAGATTTTTTGGTATTGTTTAGCCAGTACAAATGAGGTGGTTATTAACCGGCCCTTCCAAAAGGAGCTTTTGATGGCTAGAAAAAAAGTGCGGAAGTCTCGAAAGGTCTCCGTAAAAGGCAAATATGTGCTTGAATACGTGAACCATTTTGAGAACACTATGAGGTTCGAGTTTTCTGAAGCTACTGATGAAGCTGCTGTTCGGACAGCTAAAGCCTTCATTGATAGGGAGAAAAGGTCTTGGCCGAGTTCCAGAGACCACATAAAGGCGATCGGGCTAGTTAAGCTGATCCCCTTGCGTTGAGGAGTAGTTAGCGATTCGCGGGTGGCTTGGAATTCCTTAGGATGACCTTGCCGCCTTTTTTATTTTACATACTATTGCATTTTGCAAAAAAGTCTGTTAATATCCATTTATATAATAATACTTACTATGAAACAAGATATTCACCCCAAGTATTACCCCAAAGCTAGTGTCCGCTGTGCATGCGGAAATAATTTTACTGTTGGATCCACAAAAGAATTTATAGAAACAGAGGTTTGCAACCAATGCCATCCTTTTTATACAAAGAAAGAAAAAGTTATGGACACATTAGGCAGAGTACAGAAATTTAAGGAAAGGCTTACAAAGAAAAAAGCAACAGTTAAAAAAGTTAAGAATCCAAGGGCTAAAAAAGGAGAAAAATAATTAATAGAAGTGAAAGCTTCGCTTAGCGAGGTTTGTACTGATCATGCGTTCTTGTTCCACTCGGAACTTGCCCGCATAGACTGTATTAGATCTTCTTATCAAGATGGCAAAAAATTTAACTCTAAATATAGAAGAGATGGCAGAAGCCGGAGTGAATTTTGGACACAAGGTTTCAAAATTACATCCAAAAATGAAGCCTTATGTCTTAGGTATTAAAAACAATGTTCACAATTTTGATTTAGAAAAAACAGCAAAGGAACTTCAGAAAGCATTAGATTTTATTTCCAAGTTAGTTGCTGATGGAAAAGCCATAATTTTTGTAGGCACAAAAATTCAAATGAAAGCGGTAGTTCAATCCGCAGCAGAGGAATGTAATATCCCATATGTAACTGAAAGGTGGTTGGGTGGAACATTTACTAACTTTGAAACAATCCAAAAAAGGGTGGATTATTTTAAGGAATTGGAAAGGAAAAAAGCATCCGGAGAGCTAGAAAAATACACAAAAAAAGAAAGATTAAACTTTGACAAGGAAATAGCTTTGTTAAAAATAAAATTTGATGGTATAAAGAATATGTCCAAACTTCCTGAAGCAGTTTTTATTTTTGGACTAGACAAGGATATTACCTGCGCAAAAGAAGCAAAAAAAAGGGGAATTAAGATAGTTGCATTGTGCGACACCAATATAAACCCTGATATTGCAGACTATCCGATTCCTGCGAATGATGACTCAATTGGATCTGTGCAATATATAATAGACAAAATAAAACAAACAATTTTAAATTCACAACAAACAAAGTCATAAAGCATGGTTACAATAGAACAAATAAAAGATCTCAGAGAAGAGACGGGGTTGTCTATTTCTGAAGTAAAAAAAGCCTTGGAGGATGCGAAAGGGGATTCAGAAAAAGCCAAGGAAATATTGAAGGCTTTGGGTAAAAAAATAGCCGGAAAAAAAATTGATAGAGAAACAAAGTCCGGGTTGGTGGACGGTTATGTGCACCAAAATTCAAAAGCCGGTGCATTGTTGGATATCAGGTGTGAGTCTGATTTTGTGGCGAATTCTCCCGAATTTAAAACATTGGCTCATGAAATTTGTCTACAAATAGTAGCAATGAAGCCATTATTTGTTTCGGAAGATAGCATCCCAGAGGCATTTTTAGATGGCGAAATAAAAATATATAAAGAAGATGCGTCTGTCTCTGGAAAACCAGAAAATATTATAAACCAGATTGTTGAGGGAAAAATAAAGAAATATAAGGATTCAGTTTGCTTGTTGCATCAAATCTGGGTAAAGGACGACACCAAAACCATAAAAAATCTTATTGAAGACACAGTCGCAAAAGTCGGCGAGAACATTGAGGTCAAAAAATTCGCCAGATTTGAGCTTTAATCTATGACTATTGAATTAATCTTCTTAATAGTTTTCATATCTAGCATTGGAGGGGCAATACTTATTTTAATAAAAAAAGCTCCAATTTTGAGCACAATGCCCAAAAATGGGTCTTCTGGAATAAAAAAGCATAAGATTGTTTTAATAGCAGAGGGTAGAATAAAGAGTTTTTTGGCATTTTTTTCAGACGGCATAATTTTGCACAAATTTTTGTCATGGACAAAATGCAGAGTAATCAAATTTGAAACCTGGATAGATGAGGTTCTTCACGGGATAAGAAACAAAGCAAAACAGAATAAGTTAAACAAGAAAAAATAAATTTGTGCCACCTTAGCTCAGCGGTAGAGCAACTGTTTTGTAAACA
>CAZIJR010000017.1:0-1647 GCA_964539855.1 uncultured Candidatus Saccharibacteria bacterium | reverse complement strand
AAAAAATAAATTTGTGCCACCTTAGCTCAGCGGTAGAGCAACTGTTTTGTAAACAGTAGGTCCGCAGTTCGAATCTGCGAGGTGGCTCCAAAAATAAGAAAATCACCGTTGTTGATGCGGTGATTTTTTGATATAATAAATAATAATATGGCTCAAAAAACAGAATTAGTAAAAAATTTACCGTTGCAAGTTTCTGATTTAGTATCAAGCTTAATCCTTGCAGGTGTATATAGTTTATCATTTTTCGTTCCTTTTGCGTTGGGACATCCTCAATGGTTAGTGGGGACAATTGTAAATGTTTGTTTGTTTTTGGGTGCTGTTTATCTTCCAAAAAGATACTTTATAGCTCTGGCAGTTTTGCCTAGCCTGGGTGTTTTGGCTAGAGGTCTGGTTTTTGGTCCGTTAACAATGTTTTTAGTTTATTTCCTGCCTTTTATATGGCTAGGAAATTTAATTTTAATTTTGGTTGCTAAGGGTTTATTTTCTAGATTTGGGTATATGTTTTCTGCAGTAAGCGCTTGTATTTTAAAATTTTTGTTTTTATTTATAATCGCTAATATTTATTTTAAATTTGACGTTGTGCCTGCAATATTTTTACAAGCAATGGGCTTGAATCAGCTGGCAACTGCATTAGCAGGGGGTCTGATTGTTTTTCTAGTTTTTAAAATACATGGACAACTTAACACCAGAAGCAACAGAGCTGCTTAATTCAATAGAAAAAGACGAAAGGATGGTAGCGATGTTAGCACCATCTTTTCCTATTGTTTTTAAATACCCTGAAATAATTGGGATGTTAAAAAGATTGGGTTTTAAACATGTAGTTGAGGTGGCTAGGGGGGCTGAAGAAACAAATAAACAGCTACTTGCCTTAACAAAGCTTCACCCTGAAAGAAGATATATTACCAATCCTTGCCCGAATATTGTGCGACTGATAAGAAATAAATATCCACATTTGGTTCAATATTTAAGCCCCATAGACTCTCCAATGATAGCTACGGCCAAGCTAGCTGCAAAAAAATATAAAAATTATAAAAAAGTTTTTATCGGACCGTGTTTGCTTAAAAAACTGGAGGCAAATGAAGATTGTCCTAAGCTAAACATCTTAGTGTTAACGTATAAAGAATTGCAAAGCGTTTTAAACAAAAAGGGGATTAAGCCCATAATTACTGATAAATTTTCGTGCTTTGATGTAATTGCCAGAGATACTCGGCTCTACCCAATATCAGGTGGTCTATCGCAATCCTCAGGAGTGATAAACAAGTTTACTGATCCAGAGTATGATGTAATTTCTAGCCCAGCTTTAGTTATAAAAGCATTAGATGACTTTTTGAATAAGCCCGATTTAAAGATATTGGATATCTTAAATTGCGATGGCGGTTGTATAAATGGCCCCGGCATTGTAAGCGAGGATTCCTTACCCAAACGCCGCCAAAAAATAATCAATTATTGGAGTAAGAGATAAAACACTTGACAAGGGATTATTTTCATATAGAATGGACAATGTAGCTGAAATATAAGTAATTTTACTACTAAAAAAACTTAAGTAAAACAATTTTAAGGCAACGTCGCAAAGCGTTGCGACGTAAGTGTCGTCCCGTTCGCGGGACTTCCTTAAACGTCCGCATTAGTATTTGAAAGTCAAATATT
>CAZIJR010000016.1:0-14014 GCA_964539855.1 uncultured Candidatus Saccharibacteria bacterium | reverse complement strand
AAATTTGAAATTTAAAATTTAAAATTGCGGAATTTTTGCCAGATTCAGCCCTCGAAATATTTTTTATTTTATCATTTTCAAATTCAATTCTGTAAACCTCTGTTCCTGTAACAGCAAAAATTTCGATGATGTCCCCTCTTACGCGGAATGTCCCAGGCTTGAAGTCGATGTCATTTCTTTTATATTGCAGACTGGTTAGATGCAAAATAAAATCTTTCCTTTTTATTTTTTGACCAGTTTTTATTTCCAAAGAAACTTCTTGGTAATTTTTTGGGTCTCCAATATTATATATGCAAGAAACCGAAGCCACCACAATCACATCTCTGCGAGATATTACATCTTGGACAGCAGAATGTCTTAAACGGTCTATTTCTTCATTTATTTTTGCATCTTTCTCTATATATGTGTCAGATTGGGGTATATAAGCTTCAGGCTGGTAATAATCATAATATGAAACAAAATAATGCACTCCGTTGTTTGGGAAAAACTCTTTAAACTCTTGATAAAGCTGGGCGGCTAAAGTTTTATTTGGCGAAATAATTAAGGTTGGCTTTTGTGTTTTTTGGATTACATTAGCCAAGGAAAAGGTTTTACCAGACCCCGTAACACCCAAAAGCACCTGGTCTTTTACCCCAGATTTTATGTTTTTGGTCAGCTCTGCAATAGCTGTAGGCTGGTCTCCTGTCGGCTTAAACTTTGATTTCAGTTCAAACTTCATATACAATATATCAATAACTTATGATATCTTATTTAGACGGGGAAATCATTCTGAAAAAGGATAAGTTTGTGATAATTGAAGTGGCAGGGGTGGGCTATAAGATTTTTTTGCCTCGCCAAATCCTATTAACATTACCAGCAATTGGTGAAAACCTCAAGGTTTTTACATTTCAAAATGTAAAAGAAGAAGCCTTGGATTTATACGGATTTTTAACCTATGAGGAGCTGGAGTTTTTTGAAATTTTAAACGATGTCAGAGGCGTTGGTCCAAAAGCAGCTTTGGAGCTTTCTGTAGTGGGGCCATTAGAAAAAATAAAAGACAAAATTTTAAAACAAGACACAAATGTTTTTGCCGGAGTTCCTGGCATTGGATCAAAACGTGCGTCTTCTATTATATTAGAGCTTACGGGTAAGATAAAAACATTTGGTGCAAAATCAGTTTCAGCTGATGAAGCAGAAAACGCTTTAGTTGGTCTGGGTTTTACAAAACAGCAGGCAAAAGAGGCTTTATCAGGAGTATCCCCCGCCTTAAAAACTGAAGAACGCATAAAACTCGCTCTAAAAAACCTAAGAAGGTAAGAGCTGTAATAGAAGGCCGGGGGCGCTTAGCGACCCCTTTTTATTGTGGGGCTTGACACGGTATAGTTTTGGGTATATACTCAATATAGAGGAAATAGTCGAACCTCAATGTAAACCAAAATATAAAAAATATGCCAAGATTTAACGGAACCGGTCCTATGGGCCAAGGTCCTACTACCGGCAGGGGAATGGGCCCCTGTGGAGGAGGCAGAGGATTAGGTAGAGGTTGTGGTAGAGGATTTGGATGGAGAAACTTTTATACAAAAAAGGAAGAGTCTGAAATGCTGAAAGATGAACAAACAGCCCTGGAAGAAGAATTAAAAGCAGTTAAAGAAAGATTAACGGAAATAAAGGGTCAAAAATAAAAAGAAATACCCGGCCCAGCTTTTAAGTTGGGCAGGTTTTCTTTATTAAATATGAAAGAAAAAATATCAATATTATCTATTTTAGCAAATGTTGTTTTGTCTGCAGTTAAAATTGCTGTTGGAGTTTTTTCGCATTCGTCAGCTGTTTTTGCAGAAGGGCTCCACTCTGGCATGGATATACTTTCTTCGGTAATAAGCTTTGTGGGCATAAAAATTTCTAAAAAACCTGAGGACCAGAAACATCCTTATGGCCATTATAAATTTGAAGTTTTATCTGGCTTGATTATTACAATAGTTTTGTTCTTGACAGGATTGTTTATTATATTAGAGGCAGTTAGGGAATTTAAAAATCCTTCGTCCATAAATGTGGGATATTTGGTATTGGGAGTAATGCTATTGTCAGCCCTAGTTAACGAGATTATGGCCAGAATAAAAATTTACTATGGGAAGAAAGAAAATTCTGTTTCCTTGCTGTCAGATGGAGTTCATTCCAGAGTAGATGTTTATGCTTCTTTGGTGGTTTTAGTTGGTCTATTCTTTACCAGCTATTGGATCTACGTAGATTCAATTTTATCTTTTATAATCGGACTATATATTATTAAGGAATCTTTTTCTTTAGGAAAAATTGCGACAGACTCCTTATTGGACGTTTCTGCCGGACCTGAAATAGAAGATAAAATAAAAGAAATTGTAGAAAGCCAGAATATTAAAATGGACTCCTTAAAAACCCAAAAGAAAGGTTCGTCTGTTACAGCTAATTTGGAAATAAGCCTACCGGGTAATTTAAACATAGAAAAAGCAACAAATATTTCAGAAGAGTTAAGGAAAAAATTAATGCAAAAAATTCTAAATTTATCTTATGTGGCAATACAAATTAAAGGAACTCAGTTGCAAACAGGATTTTATAAGCCAGCTTTTGGGAAGGGTTTTGGTTGGCAGAAAAAAGGAAGATTTGTAGGGCAGGCTGAAGGTGCTTCTAAAGAAGGACCTGGTGGATTTTGTGTCTGTTCAAGCTGCGGATATAAGGTTTCTCACCAGTCCGGAGTTCCTTGTTCAACTATCAAATGTCCTAAATGTAATATTAATTTAGAAAGAAAATAAAATAATATGAAAATAAATAACAAAATTTTATATTTAATTTTTATCATAATTATTGTAGCAATAGTCTCAGCGATTATTTTTTATTTTGTTTCTGGTCCGAAGACCACAGAGATAAAAACAGACGGAATTATGATTCTTATTGAATCTAAAAGTGAGCCAATAGGGCTATCTACTATGGTAACAGAAATGAAGGAAAAAAATATTTATGGTCTTTTAATGGTTTCTCCTGAGTTTGTTCAAACAAATTGTGAGGAAGTAAAAAATACTCTTAGCTTGGGAAATATAGAGATTGTTGCAGCAAATGTCCAGGAGCCTTTTTGGGATATTCTCTATGAAGACCAAAAAGCAAGAATTGTAAAAATGCTAGATGAAATTGAAGGGTGCACCGGAACAAGGCCAAGAATTATTTCGTCTCGCTATATGGCTTCTGATATGACTACTATACAAGTTGCCGAAGACCTGGGAATACCGTATATTACTGCCAGAGGTACGACAGGAGACAAGGCAACGGTTTATCAACCAGAAGGATATAATGTAAAAATTTTATCTGTCTCTAACATCCCATTGGTAACCTTTGAATATGGAAGCCTTTGTGATTACTCATTTTATGAAAGAGCAGGTACTCCAAATGATATGAGGGAAGAATTGACTAGAGCAATTGAGCTGTTAACACCCAAAGAAAAAGCATGGTTTGGGCAATATTCTAGAGTAACTCCGGTGTCGCATACTTATATTGGAGGCAATCTAAAACAATGGAATGACATGTGGGTTGAGTTTTGGGATAACGCTAATATCAATTGGGTAAGCTTGGACGAATTTATGGGAAAACCTGATTGGACGATTCCTTTATGGCAAATCCCGACAAATAAGAATAATCCATATACGCAAGAAAAAATTAGACCACTAACTCCTTATGAACAAGAGGAAAAGGTAATTAATATTTGTAATTAAAATTTATGCCAAGACCAAGACTTTGTAGAAAAATAAGATTTAACCCTAATGTTACATATTTTAAACCCCAAGGAATCCCCATGAGGAATTTAGAGTTGGTTGAGCTTACTGGGGAAGAGCTTGAAGCATTAAGATTAAAGAATATAAAAGAGCTGGAGCAAACTGAAGCAGCTCAAAAAATGAACACATCTCAAAGTACGTTCCAGAGAATTCTAGCCTCTGCTTACAAAAAAATTACAGAAGCTTTAGTGGAAGGAAAGGCTATAAGGATTGTAAAATAATTTGACACAGTTTTTAGGATTTTGTATACTTTAGGTGCAGATATGAATAGAATAAAAAACATAATTATTATTAGAATTATTAACCTCTCTTAGAGAAGGAGCGTTTTTCAAAAAATAAAACAAAAAGCGCCTCTTCTCCAAAAGAGGTTTTTGTTTTTTCACAGTTCTTTTACAATGGAGTGATGTGTGATGGATGAGGATTTTGTTAGAGTCGCCGCGGCAAATGCAGGAATCATATTCAATCGCCCTAGTACAAAGAGGGGAAGACGCAAGGTTTGCTGGGATTGCTATCAGAAGTGGGTATGTACTGGTAAAAAGCCAGAAGAAAAGCCAGAGGTACTGGGCGATAAAATGTGGTGTTGCCCAGAATGTCAGAGCAAAGATTTACGCTCTCTCTCTCAACACATCGAAGCGCACAGCCAACCATGAGGTTGGCTTTTTTTTGTGCGGATTTTATGATAGATTAGAGCAATGGCTGTAAAGGAAAAAATAAAAAAATTTATGCCGCCCTTTTTCTTGAATGTTTATCATTTTAAACTGGCTTTGCTGGGAGCCGTTTTATATGGGTTTCCAGGTATGAACAAAAACATAAAGATTATAGGAGTCACGGGAACTAGCGGCAAGTCTACCACAGTTGATTTCATAAGTAGAATTTTAGAAGAGGCAGGGGCAAAAGTAGCCTCCACCTCTACAGCCCGCTTTAAAATAGGAGAAAAAGAATGGGAAAATAAATATAAAATGACAATGCCGGGGCGTTTTGTCATGCAAAAATTTCTTAGGCAGGCTAAAAAGGCCGGGTGTATGTATATTATCTTAGAAGTGACTTCAGAAGGCATAAATCAATTTAGGCACAAGTTCATAAATTTTGATACGGTTGTTTTTACAAATTTAGGGCAAGAGCACATTGAAGCTCATGGAGGATTTGAAAATTACAGGAACGCCAAGCTAAGGCTTTTTAAAGAAAATAAAAATACGCATATTATAAATGTGGATGATAAAAACGCAAAATATTTTTTAGACACGCCAGCCAGCAAAAAAATCACTTTTAGCCGTAAAAATGAAAAAGCAAAAGAAATTAAACTTAATTTATTAGGCCAGTTTAATATAATGAATGCCTTAGCCGCAGTATCTGTTGCCGAAAATTATGGAGTTGATTTTGAAATTTGTAAAAGAGCACTTTTAAAAGTAAAAGCAATTCCAGGTAGAATGGAAATTATAAAAAAAGAGCCGTTTATGGCTGTGGTTGATTATGCTCATACTCCAGAGCAATTGGAAGCTGCGTATAAATCTTTTGAAGGAAAGCCCTTAATTTGTGTTTTAGGAAGTTGTGGAGGAGGCAGGGATAAATGGAAAAGGCCTGTTCTGGGCGAATTGGCAAAAAAATACTGCAAAGAGATTATTGTAACAAATGAAGATCCGTATGAAGAAGACCCATTGGAAATTATAGACCAGGTTGCCACAACAGCAGGCGATAAAGCTCAAAAGATACAGGATAGAGTAGAGGCTATTAAAAAAGCTATAAAGTCAGCAATGCCTGGAGACGTTGTGATAATCACGGGTAAAGGATCAGAGCCTTGGATGTGTGTGGCCAATGGTAAAAAAATCCCTTGGGACGACCGTAGGATTGCAAAAGAAGCTATGGATAGATAGTTGATTGTCCAGGTGATTTATGGTAAGGTAAAAAACTTAAGTTATGAAGAATAAAATGACTAAATCAGCAAAAACGTTTATAAGAAGAGAGAAGGCCAGAATAAGGCGCCAGTTTTTTGATATAAAAAAACAAGAGGAATTAATAAAAATGTTATATGAAAATAAGTGATATTTACAATTTGATGATAAAAATGGGTACGGATGCTGATTTTCGTGGAAAGGAAGGAGTGCAAAAACTTTTAGATTCTAAAAGAAAAAGATTTGAGAAACTGTCAATTGAGGCTAAGGAAGAATTTGATAAAGATGCTTTGAAAAATCCGTATTTAGATTCAGGTATTTATAATGTTTCTGAAAATAAAGAAATTAAAAAGGTTTTGGTTGGCATAGATATAGGCCCTGAAGAAATTTTAATTGCAAAACACTTAGGAGATATTGACTTGGTTATAGCCCATCATCCGGTTGGTAAAGGATTGGCCCAGTTGGCAGATGTGATGGAATTGCAGGCAGATGTTTGTAACTATTATGGCGTGCCCATAAACGTTGCAGAAGGCTTAATGAAGGAAAGAATTTCAGAGGTAGCCAGAGGAGTTAATTCTTCAAACCATCAAAGGACTGTGGATGCAGCAAAATTAATGGGTATTAATTTAATGAACTCTCATACGCCTTGCGATAATTTAGCCGCCAAATTTTTAAGAGATTTTGTTGAGCAAAAAAAACCCGAAACAGTTGGCGAATTAATAAGTATATTAAAGGAAATACCAGAATATAAAGAGGCAATGAAAATTGGCGTAGGTCCTAAAATTTTTGTGGGCTCTCCAGATAATAGATGCGGAAAAATTGCTTTGTCTGAAATCACAGGAGGTACAGAGGGCTCTCCAAAACTATACGAAAAAATGGCGCAAGCTGGAGTGGGCACGGTTGTGGGGATGCACATTTCTGAAGAGCACAAAAAAGAAGCGGAAGCTGCCCACGTTAACATCGTAATTGCAGGGCATATTTCATCAGATTCTTTAGGGGTTAATTTGCTGATGGATGAATTGGAAAAACAAGGAATTGAGATAGTCCCCTGCTCAGGGTTTACAAGATTCTCAAGAAAGGCTTGACACAGTGCAATTTAATTATAAAATGACAAGTGTGAGGGGTAAAGATATGTTTGCATTCATTGTCCGAATTCAAGCACATCCCTCTCATCAAAACCCGCCTTGTTAATCAGGGCGGTTTTTGATACGATTAAAAAAAGTTTAATATTAAAAATTAAGTTTTATGAAAAAAGAAAAACCTATCGGAAAAGTTAAGCATTATTTTTCCAATATAGAAGTTGCTGTTATCGATTTGTCAGCACCATTAAAAAAGGGAGACACAATAAGAATAGTTGGGGGTCAGGAAACTGATTTTGAACAAAAAATTGTTTCAATGCAAATTGACCATAAGGAAGTAAAATCAGCAAAAAAGGGAAATTCCATAGGAATAAAAGTAGACGAAAAAGTGCACGAGGGATACAAGATTTTCAAGATTTAAATGACGGATAACCTACAAGAAAAAATTGAAGATAAGGTTATTGACTGCATAAACTTGAACGCCGGTGGACGTTTGATAATTTTTAGGCCCGAAGAAAAAACACAGAGTGTAAACTTAGTTGTAAAAAGAAAAGGAGAGTATAAAACATATCAGCCAGGGGCAATTGCCCAAAGCCATATAGTAAAAGCAAGAGTTTTTGGGGCAAAAAAGGAAAAGCCAAAAGAAGAGGTTTTTTTGTATATCAGAAATAAAAACGAAGAGGTTAATATTCCAAAACTTAACGCCGGTAAAAATTTTTATGTTATTTTTGTTTCTCTTAATGCGATTAAACAAGATATTGATGACGACGTCCGCATTGTAAGAACAGATGATAAAAAAGAATTTTTAATCCATAAAAAAAATCTGTCCAAATTTTTTCTTAATATAATTTTACCCGAATGAAGTTTGTAGCAGATTTTCACATACATTCTAAATATTCCAGGGCAGTGTCTCCTCAGATGAATTTGGAAAATTTGGACAACTGGGCCGCTATAAAAGGTATTAAGGTTTTGGGCACGGGGGACTTTACCCATCCTAAATGGTTTGAGGAAATAAATAAAAAACTGGAACCGGCTGAGCCCGGTTTTTTTAAACTAAGAAAGGCATCTTCACCTACGCGTTTTATATTAACTACAGAAATTAGCTGTATTTATTCAAAAGGAGGAAAAGTTAGGAAAATTCACATTATTGTTTTTGCGCCATCTATAGTCGTGGTTGAGAAGATTAATATGGAGCTTAAAAAGATAGGCAACTTGCATTCAGATGGTAGACCTATCCTGGGTTTAGATGCAAAAGAATTGGCTAAAATTGTTTTAAATACAGATGAAAATTGCTTGGTGTTGCCTGCTCATATGTGGACGCCCTGGTTTTCTGTTTTTGGATCAAAATCCGGGTTTGACACAATGGAAGAATGTTTTGAGGACTACACAAAATATATTTATGCAGGGGAAACGGGGCTAAGTAGTGATCCCGCAATGAACTGGAGGATTTCTGGGCTAGATAACATAACTTTACTTTCCAATTCAGACAGTCACTCTTTACCCAAAATAGGCAGGGAAGCAAATGTTTTTGATGCAGAACTAAGCTATAATTCTATTGCTGAAATTATAAAAACAAAAGACAAGACTAAGTTTTTGTATACAGTAGAGTTTTTTCCAGAAGAAGGGAAATATCATTATGATGGTCACAGATTATGCAATTTAAGCCTGCTTCCAGCAGAATCAAAAAAATACAAGAATATCTGCCCTAAATGTAAAAGACCTTTGGTAATAGGAGTTTTAAACCGTGTTGAGGAATTGGCCGACCGGCCTGAAGGCTTTGTGCCTAAAAATTCAGTCCCCTTCAAAAGTCTAATCCCTCTTAACGAAATTATTGCAGAATCAATTGGAGTTGGAGTTGCTTCAAAAAAAGTAGCAGAACTTTATAATAATTTAATAAAAAATTTAGGAAGTGAATTTAAAATTTTGTTAGATTCTGATAGTAAGGAAATAGAAAAACGCTCCTTATCAAAAATCGCGGAAGCCGTAATGAGAGTTAGAGAGGGCAAAGTTACAGTTGAGCCAGGATACGACGGTGTTTATGGGAAAATAAAAATATTTTCAGATAAAGAGAGAATGAAACTCAACAAAACAAAAATAAACCAAAAAAAATTATTCTAAAAAAAGAGGCCCGTAGCGAGTTGCGGGCCATGTTGGACGTGAAGATAAAATCTAAACGAGCGGAACGATGGAGATTTCCACCTGGACGGTCTTGCCGAGTTTTTTTGCTTCGTGCATAGATTCATGCAGCTCGCGTATTATTTCCAGGATTTCTGAAAATTCATCTCCGTCTTCGTTTCCCTCGCCGATTATTCTCACGATTTTTCCATTGACGCGTTCCGCCTTGATTGTGATGGGCATGGCCCCTCCTTATGCCAGCGGTTGCGGATTGAAGAGTAAATTAAGCTATTTTATAACGCCTGATTTTTAAATACAAGCGCGCTATTGAAATTATTTGGTAGGAGGATATAATATAATAAAATCTTAACCTCATTGCTATGGAAGAAAAAACTTTTTACATAACAAAAGGCAAGCTAAGAGAACTTAAAAAAGAGTATGAAGATGTTTTGGACATTGAGCGTAAAAAGACAATGGACGGAGAAAAACCCAAAGTTTTTGAATCAGAGGATTTAAACCCTGAGTTTATAAGTTTTCAAGAAGATTTAGGCTTTCTAAGGTCTAGAATAGATGAATTAAAAAATATTTTTGATCATCATGAGATTATCAAAAATCCTCCTAAAGAAAAACAGAATATTGTTGATGTCGGAGCAAAAGTTAAAATAGATGTGGACGGGCAGAAAGATGAATTTATGATTGTGGGTACACTTGAGGCAAATCCTGCCTTAGGCAAAATTAGTAATGAGTCTCCAGTTGGAAAAGCGCTTTTGGGTCACAGAGTAGGTGAACAAGTGACTGTTTTTTCTCCAGTGGAAGCTATATATAAAATAAAAAATATAAAGTACGAAATAAGCTAATAAAAAAATCCCGCGAAAGCGGGATTTTTTGTTACAATTGGTGTATAATTTAAAAATAATATTTTTAACAAATAACCATACATGCCAAAAATTGTTAATAGTATAATAAAGTTTATGATAGCCAGTGATTTTGTGCTAAATCTTGGCTGGGGACTTCTAGGTCCTGTTTTTGCTATATTTATTGTGCAGAATATTACAACGGGTAGTACGGCAGAAGCAGCAAAAATAGCAGGTTTTGCATCTCTTTTTTATTGGGTTACAAAAGCAATATTTCAAATACCGATAGGGCGTTACCTCGATAAGAACCACGGAGAAAAAGATGATTTTTGGTTTATGGTTATGGGGACTTTTATTGCTGGATTTATTCCTTTGGGATATTTATTTGCCTCTGCCCCGTGGCATATATACTTATTGCAGATAATTTATGCTTTTGGCATGTCTATGATGGTCCCCTCTTGGATGGCCATTTTCACCAGACACATAGATAAGGGGAAAGAAGCGTTGGAGTGGGGTGCAGAAAGCACATTTTTAGGACTTGGTGCTGGTATAGCAGGGGGTATAGGCGGTATTGTAGCGTCAAAGTTTGGTTTTAATATTGTATTTCTTTTTGTTAGTGGTTTTACATTTTTGGCAACGTTTTTACTGCTGTTTGTAAAAAAAGATATTTCCTCAAGAGATGCTCAAGCTCAAACAGCGCCCCCTATAAGACCGGTCGTAGAACCATAACCATATATGAGAAATCAGGAATTGGCAAAAATTTTTAATGATATGGCAAGATTTTTAAGAATGGAAGGAGTGGCTTTTAAGCCCTATGCATATGAAAAGGCTGCTTTGTCCTTAGAGACTTTAAACGAGGATGTGGGTGACATATATAGAAGGGGTGGAGTAAAAGCTTTACTGGAAATTTCTGGAGTTGGCAAAGCAATTGCAGACCATATAGAAGAATATTTTAAAACAGGAAAAATAAAAATATACGAGGCGCAAAAAAAGAAACTGCCTATTAATTTTGATGAATTGGTAAAAGTAGAGGGGATGGGCGCTAGAAAAGCAAAAGTTCTTTATCAAAAACTAGGAGTCAAAAATCTAAAAGATTTGGAAAAGGCGGTAAAGGCGCACAAAATAGCTCCCCTATTTGGATTTGGAGAAAAAACAGAAAAAAACATTTTACAGGGCTTGGAATTTTTAAAAAGAGATAATGGAAGATTTTTTTTAGGACAGATTTTGCCTACTGCTCGTAATGTTGTAGAAAAACTGAAAACAGTAAAGGAAGTTCAAGAAATAAGTTTAGCTGGTTCTGTAAGAAGAAGAAAAGAAACAATTGGGGATGTGGATATTTTAGTAGTTTCCACAAAGCCGGCCAAGGTTATGGATTTTTTTGTAAAACTGGATGGCGTTGAAAAAGTTTGGGGCAAGGGCGGAACTAAGGCTTCTGTAAGGATGAGAGAAGGCTTTGACATGGATTTGAGAGTAGTGAGAAAAGAAAGCTATGGTTCTGCTTTACAGTATTTTACGGGGAACAAAGACCATAACATAGCCACTCGCCGTATTGCTATGAGTAAAGGACTCAAGCTTTCCGAATACGGGTTATTTAAGGGTGCAAAACAAATTGCTGGCAAAACAGAAGAAGATGTTTATAAAGCCATAGGTTTGCCATGGATAGCGCCAGAGTTAAGGGAAAACGAAGGCGAGATCGAAGCCGCTCTAAATGGTAGGTTGCCGAAATTAGTTGAACAAAAAGATATAAAGGGTGATTTGCACTGCCATTCTGATTGGGATGGAGGAGAAGATTCTATCGAAAAAATGGCAAAAACTGCGATAGAGATGGGCTATGAGTATATTGGGATTTCAGATCATACAAAATTTTTAAGAATTGAAAATGGTTTAAACGAAAAACAACTTTTAAAACAAAATAAAGCAATAGAAAAAATAAACGAAAAGCTAAAAAAACAAAATATAAAATTTAGAGTTTTGCATGGGTGCGAAGCGAATATTTTAAATGATGGTTCCTTAGATATTAAAGATGAAGTTTTGGTAAAATTAGACTATGTAATCGCTGGTGCTCATTCCTCGCTTAAAATGCTAAAAAAAGAAATGACCGAAAGGTTGATTAAAGCTATGAAAAATCCTAATATTGATATTATATCCCACCCTACGGGGAGGCTGATTGGCAGAAGAGATGAGTATCAATTAGATTTTGATAAAATTTTAGAAACAGCCAAGCAAACAAAAACTATTTTAGAAATTAATTCTTCGCCAATGAGATTAGATTTGAGAGATATATATATAAGAAGGGCAAAATATCAGGGAGTCAAAATGATTATAAACACAGACAGCCACCAAAAAGAACAGTTGAACCTAATGGAGTATGGCGTGGCTATAGCACGTCGTGGATGGGCAGAAAAAAGCGACATAATTAATACAAATTCTGTTGAGGATTTACTAAAATATTTTAAATAAAATGCCAAGGGAAAAATCAGCGGGAGCTATAATTTTTAGAGAGCAAGAAGGTAAAAAATATTACCTTCTTTTGCATTACCCAGGAGTTAATAGAAAGGGCGGGCATTGGGAGTTTGCAAAAGGGCACATTGAAGACGGTGAAGATGAAGAACAGGCAGTAAAAAGAGAAACCGAAGAAGAAACTGGAATAAAGAATTTAAAATTAATTCCAGGGTTTAAAAAATACATAAAATATTTTTTTAGAGCAAATTACGGGCTGGAAGGAGAAGCAAGGAAAAAAGCCCCTTGGATTTTTAAGCTGGTTGTTTTTTATATAGCAAAAACAAATACTCAGCAAATAAAATTATCTAAAGAACACGATGATTTTGCCTGGCTTCTCTATCAGGAAGCAGTTAAAAAAATAACTTATAAAAATTCGAAGGAGCTATTTAAAAAAGCGTATGAATATTTAACTGAATATGAAAAAAAACATTTTCAATAAAAAATCCCCCATATGGGGGATTTTTATATTATTTTGTTTTGGCTTCTTCTACTATTTTTACAAATATTTCAGGATATTCTTTTGCCAATTCAGACAATACTTTTCTGTCCAGTTCGATTTTTTTAGTTTTAAGGCTGTTTATAAGTCTGCTATAAGTAATTCCGTTTTCTCTCGCCAGTGCATTTATCTGCAGATTCCATAAACCTCTAAAACTTCTCTTTTTTACTTTTCTGTCTCTGTATGCATAGGTCCAAGCATGTCTTAAGGCGTCTTTGGCCAGTTTAAATTTTGACTTTCTTCCGTATTTAAAACCTTTGGCGTGCTTCATCAGCCCCTTTCTATGCTTCCTGGCTTGTACGGCTCGTTTAACTCTTGGCATGTTATTTTGTTATATATTTTTTTAATTGTTTTGCTTCTCCTTTGGAAAGCAAGACCCATTTGCGGCCCTTTCTTTTTCTTTCCCCGGTTTTTTTTGACCTGTAATGGTTTTGGCCAGACAACCTACGCATTATTTTTCCATTTTTGGTTATCTTAAACCTTTTTACTATGGCCTTTTTTGTTTTCGTTGTCATATTTTTACTTTTTAGAGACAATCAGTGTGAAGCCTCTAGGCTCGCGCTTTAATTCTCTCTCTGTTTTAATTGGTATTATGATGTTTAAGCTTTCCAAAAACTTTTGAACCTTTTCTTTAGCATAGTTTCCCATTGCCTTTTCTCTTCCTCTTAGAGCCATGTTTATTTTTACTTTATCCCCTTCTTTCAAAAATTTTTCTGCTTGTTTGGCTCTAATTTCCATGTCGTGGGGAGAAATACCAAAAGTTAACCGTATTTCTTTTAATTCTCCACCCTTGGGTTTTGAAATCTTTTTTTCTTTCTTTTGTAAAGTATAAAGATATTTTCCGTAGTTTGCAATTTTGCAAACAGGAGGTTCCACTTTTTCTGTTACCTGGATTAAGTCCAAGCCTTTTGATTTTGCCAAATCAATCGCATTAAAAATGTTCATTACTCCAAGCTGTGCGCCTGTTTCATCTACAACTCTCACCTCTTTCGCCCTTATGAAATTGTTTATTAATACTTTATTCTGCAATTTTTTATTTTTATTTGTGGAGATGGGGAGTTTGATCTCCCGTCTGAAAAGTTTATTAAAATAATTCTACAAGTTTAGTTAATTTTTATGTTCGAGCATCAAATAGAAAATTAACAAAATTTTTAATGCCTTATCCCCGATTAATTTTAATAATTTCTCGGAGAGAAGAAATTATCTATCCTGATAATATAACACCCTTGATCTACCTATCAGGAGTTGATAGTAAGGATGCCGCATTAAGCGTATGCTAACGCGGGTTGCTTATTAAATAAATTAG
>CAZIJR010000015.1:10620-15212 GCA_964539855.1 uncultured Candidatus Saccharibacteria bacterium | reverse complement strand
CATCAGCAGAATCCCGGTATGGGAAAAACGCTTATGGGAGGAGATGTGGAGATGGTAAAAATAGAAGAGGTGGCCAAGGCTTGCGGAGTAAAACACATAAAAGTTTTAGATCCTCAAAATATGAAGGAATTTGAGGATGCAATAAAAGAATTTTTACAAAAGGACGAAGTTTCGGTTATAGTTTGCCGGCTTGTGTGTGCTTTGCTAAAAAGGAGGTTAAAAAATAATTCTAATTTAAGAAAATTTTATGGAAACCTTTAATTTAATATTAACTGGCGTTGGTGGGCAGGGCATTATAACTTTAGTTTCCATTTTAGATGAAGCCTGCCTTATACAGGGATACGACGTAAAGTCTTCCGAACTCCACGGGCTTTCTCAGAGAGGAGGAAGCGTTATAACGCATATCAGATTTGGCAAAAAGGTTTATTCCCCTATGGTTTCTAGTAGCCAGGCGGACTTGATAATAAGCACAGAACTATTGGAGACCTTAAGAGATGCCAGTTTTGCCAGCTCAAAAACTATTTTTTTAATTAACAAACATTCGGTGGGTTTTACGGGCTATTTGCCAGAGCCCGAGATTATGGGAGCTTTAAGCAAAGTTGCGAAAAATAATTTGCATATAGTAAATGCTTCAGAAATTTGTAAAAAAGAATTGGATAAAGACGTGTTGGCAGGAGTCTACCTTTTAGGTTATGCTGTCTATAAAAATTTGATTCCATTAAGGCCAGAGTCTGTTTTAAGGGCTTTTGAAATTGTTATTCCGGAAAAATATCGGGAAATAAATATTAAAGCATTTAATTTAGCCCAAAACATATGATAAGGAAAGCTGTGGTAGCTGCCGCGGGCCAAGGGACCCGTATGTTGCGCTTAACTAATAACAAGCCAAAACACCTTATTAATGTAAGAAAAAGGCCCTTTTTGTCTTATTTATTGGATAATCTTTTAGAGGCTGGCTACAAGGAAATAATTTTGGTTGTTGGCTATAAAGAAGACCTGATGAAGGAATTTTTGGAAAAATACAAAGGGCCCATCAAACAAGACAAATACAAAATAACGATGGTTAGCCAGTATGAAATTTTAGGACCAAAAGAAAAACAATATGGTACGGCTTGTCCTGTAATGTGCGTTAAAGACGTTATTGGTGGAGAATCATTTGTTTTTTTGTATGGTGATAATCTTTATTCTGTAAAAGATTTGAGGAAAATGAATACTGACGACGATTATTGTTATGTTGCAGGTATAAAAGATGCACATCCGGAAAAATATGGAGTTTTAATTACAGATAATGGATTTTTGAAAGAAGTTATTGAAAAACCAAAAAATTATGTGGGGGACCTGATAAACACGGGTCTATATAAGTTTACTCCTGATGTTTTTGATAAAATATCCAAAATTAAAAAATCCTCTCGAGGGGAATATGAAATCACAGATGCTATTTCCCTTTTAGCTAAAGATAAAAAGGTGAAGGTAAAAAAGATAGAAGATTATTGGAAAGACTTTGGTAATCCTGGAGATGTTATTAAGATTTCAAAACTATTGAAGAATGGATTTTTTAGAAGGTTCAAAAAACGCGCTAAATAATGTAGTAGACGCAATAAACAGCGGGAAAGTTGTAGTTTTCCCAACAGACACTGTTTACGGTTTTTTAGCAGAAGCTGACAATAAAAAAGCTGTTGCAAAGGTGTATGCCATTAAAAACAGGCCAAGGTCAAAGCCCTTGCCTGTTTTTGTAAAAGATATAAAAATGGCAAAATATCTAGCTCAAATTTCAAAAGAACAAGAAGTAATATTAAAAAAATATTGGCCAGGTAAATATACATTTGTATTAAATAAAAAAAATAGGAAGGATAAAATTGCTTTGAGGATTCCAAAATATAAATTATTAAACGATTTATTAAAAAAAATAAATAAACCATTAGTCCAAACCTCAGTTAATATTTCAGGGGAGTTATCTTTAAATAAAGTTTCAGATATTATAAAAGTTTTTGAGAGCCAAAAACATAAGCCAGATTTAATTATAAGTGTCGGCAATTTGCCAAAAACAAAGTCGTCAGCCATAATAGACTTAACACAAGATAAAATTAAGTTTTTGAGAAAATAGTATGCCAAAATTAGAAAAACAAGATACAGAAATTTTTGAACTGATTCAGAAGGAGAAAAAAAGACAAAAGGAGGGTTTGGAAATGATTCCTTCTGAAAGCTATGCCTCTTCTGCGGTGCTTGAAGCATTGGGAAGCGTTTTTAATAATAAATACGCTGAAAATTACTCGGGGAAGCGTTATTACGGCGGGTGCGTTAATGTTGATTTGCTTGAAACCTTATGCCAAAAACGAGCAAGAGAGGTTTTTAACGCCCAGGATTACCACGTTAATGTTCAGCCATATTCTGGAAGCCCAGCTAATTTGGAGGTTTATATGGGTTTGTTAGAATTTGGAGATACTATAATGTCTTTAAGGTTGGATAACGGCGGGCATTTGACCCACGGAAGTCCCTCTAATTTGTCGGGTAGGGCGTTTAAGTTTGTGCATTATGGGCTAAAACCAGAAACAGAAACAATAGATTATGAAGAACTTTTGAGATTGGCAAAAGAGCATAAACCAAAAATAATTTTATCTGGTTTTACCGCTTACCCCAGGATTATTGATTTTAAAAAAGTTCACGAGATAGCAAAAGAAGTTGGAGCAATATCTATGGCAGATATTTCTCATATTTCGGGTTTAATAATAGGGGGTGTTCATCCATCTCCTTTTCCTTTTACTGATGTAGTAACAACTACAACCCATAAAACCTTACAGGGTCCTCGAGGCGCCATAATATTCTGTAAACAAGAGTATAAAGATAAAATAGATAAAGGAGTTTTTCCAGGTATGCAAGGTGGGCCACATGAGCATGCAATAGCTGGTATTGCTGTTGCACTTAAGCAGGCCAAGAAACCCGAGTTTAAGGAATATGCAAGACAAATTATTAAAAATTCTAAAATTTTGGCTGAGACGTTGATGTCTGAGGGATTAAAATTAGTATCTGGTGGCACAGATAATCATTTGATGCTCATTGATTTAACAAATTTTGGATCTGGAAGAGGAGTATTTGTGGAAAAAGCACTGGAGGCCGCAGAAATAAGTGTTAACAAATCCACAATTCCTAATGATCCTTCTGTGCCTTATTACCCTTCGGGTATTAGGCTGGGAACGCCAGCCATCACTTCTAGAGGTATGAAGGAAGAAGAAATGAAAAAAGCGGGTCAACTAATAGCCATGGTTGTAAAAGAATTTGCAAAAATAGAAATGCCCGATACAAAAGAAGAAAGAAACGCAACAGTAAAGAAGTTTAAAGAAGAGATAAAAAATAATGATTTTATAAAAAAAATAAGGCAAGAGGTTAATGATATGGCAAGCAAATTTCCGGTTCCGGGTATTGATGATAAAGAATAAGCTAGATGAATGTAGACTTATATTTTTTTAACTTAATAAACGGTTTTAGTGGTAGATGGGCATGGTTAGACTGCTTAGCAATATTTTCTGCTAAATATTTGGCATATATTTTAGTTATAACCTTAATTATCGTAACATATGCATTGGGCGAGATGGAGATGTTTTTAGCATCATTTTTAGCAGCATTTTTTTCTAGATTTGTGGTTAATGAATCAATATATTTTCTTTATAAAAGGGAAAGACCATCGGTAGCCGTAGGTGCAAAGGTTTTACTAAAAAATCCTAAATATCCTTCATTTCCCTCCGGGCACACATCTTTCTTTTTTGCTCTTTCTTTTTCTATTTTGCCATATAACTTTGGTTTAGGAATTATTTTTATCATCTTAAGTCTTTGTATCGCTTTTTTTAGAATTTTTTCAGGATTGCATTGGCCTTCAGATATTTTAGGAGGAGCCGGGGCCGGGGCAGTTTCTTCATTATTAGTATATTTTTATTTAATACCATGGATATTATTCAGTCTTTAATTTTAGGAGCCGTTCAGGGTGTGACAGAGTTTTTGCCTATTTCAAGCTCCGGACATTTAGTTTTATTTCAAAAACTTTTTGGTCTTAAAGAACCACCTATATTTTTTGATACCTTAATACACTTTGCTACGCTTTTGGCTATTGTTTTTTACTTAAGAAAAGAGATTTGGTCTATTGTTTTAGGATTAAATAAAAAAGAAAATCAAAGGCTAATAGGTTTAATTATTTTAGCAACAATCCCGGCTGTTTTTGTAGGGTTCTTATTTAAGGAAAAAATAGAAGGAGCTTTTGATTCCTTAAATTTATTGGTATTTACATTTTTATTAACAGCTTTAATTTTAGCAGTTACCAAATTTTTTGAAAACGGACAAAAGGGTTTGGAAAAGTTGGGCTGGATAGGAGCTTTACTTATAGGGCTTTTCCAGGCGGTTGCCATATTACCAGGAGTTTCTAGATCCGGGAGCACCATATCTGCAGGATTATTTACTGGGTTAAAACGAGACGAGGCATTTAAATTTTCTTTTTTACTGGCAATCCCAGTGATTTTGGGAGCTATGATTTTGCAGTTATTTAATTTTAGTTGGGGCAATCTAAACGGTGGATTTTTCGCAAATTTTGCAGGTTTTTTAACAGCAGT
>CAZIJR010000015.1:0-10520 GCA_964539855.1 uncultured Candidatus Saccharibacteria bacterium | reverse complement strand
TTTGATCCAAATCAGCCAAACAATTCAAGTTTAATAATTTCTGATAAGGCAAAGCTTTTATTAGACTGTGGTTTTACAACTCCTTGGCAACTATGGAAATTTAAAGATGACCCAGATTTTTTGGATGGAGTTTATATAAGCCATAAACACGGAGATCATTTTTTGGGACTGCCAGCGCTACTTTTAAGGATGTGGGAAGGAGGCCGAAAAAAGGAGTTTACGGTTGTATGTCAAAAAGACCTTAAAGACGAATTTGATGATTTTATGGAATTTGCTTATAAGGGGTTTCAAAGCAAATTTGAATATAAAATTAATTTTGTTGAGTCTAAAGAAGATAAAAATATTACATTTAACGATTTAGGTTTATCCTTTGCAAAGACAGTTCACTCTGGAGAAAATTTAGCAATCAAAGTAAAAAATAAAGATAAAGTATTAGTTTATGGCGGGGATGGTTCTCCCGTGTCTGGAACAGATTTTTATAATGATTTAGATTTGTTAATTCTGGAGACATATTTGTATGACAAAGAAATAATAGGGCATTCGTCTATTGTCTCTGCCATTAAATTTTCCAGAGATAATAATGTTAAATGTTTGGCGTTAACACATATAAACAGAGATTTTAGGAAAAAGGAATTGCCGGGATCACGGGATAAAATAAAAAGTGATAAGGTTAAGATAATTATACCCGAGCCGATGGATGAAATAGAATTATAAAAAAACGGATCATACTAGCTTAGTATGAGCCGTTTTTTTATTTGGTGCCGAGGGAGGGACTTGAACCCTCATGATCTTGCGATCGCGGGATTTTGAGTCCCGTGCGTCTGCCAATTCCGCCACCTCGGCAATTTGGCTCACTTTAGCATTTTTTGCTCTAGTTTTCAACTATTCCCAAGAAGCATCTATTATCTTTTCTGGGAATTTTTCAGATATTTTTTTGAAGTTTTCGCAGGATGTCCTATGTAATACCGCGGCTTGGTGTTGTGTTATATAAGCTTTTACTTTGTCTCCTGGCTGGGGTTTACAACATTTGGCGGTATGGATAAGCATTCCTTTTTGTCCACCTAAATAAATTTGTCTTGGCCCCTCTTTTTTTAGTGCCTGTTTTTCTTCTATTTTTCTTTTTGCGGCCTCAGAAATCTCTATAAACTTTCTTTTTATAAATCCCGGAATAGGAATTTTAAATTTGCTTTCAGGTTCTGATGTTATTTTTTTTATATTGGACTTTGCTAAAGAAGTTTTAACAAATCTCAGCCAGTCCTTAGAAGGTTTTTTATTTTTGTTTACAGAAATTTCTACAATGTCTCCGTTTTCTATAACATGGTTAAGCTGCACTATTTTTCCTGCTATTTTTGCTGACTCGCAACGGTTTCCTATTTCTGAATGGACCGCATAAGCAAAATCAACGGGGGTGGAATTTTTCGGCAGAGACACGATATCTCCCTTAGGGGTGAAGGCAAAGACTTTATCTGGGAAAAAATCGATTTTAAAGTTTTTCCAGAAGTCAGACATATCCTGTACCCATTCAAATCCGCTACCTTCTTTTTTAAGATCTATTTTTTCTTTGTATGACCAATGGGCACAAATACCATATTCTGCTTCTTTGTGCATTTCTTCGGTTTTTATTTGGATTTCAGTTATCTTTTTTTCATCAGAAAAAACAGTTGTGTGCAAAGACCTGTAACCGTTGGGTTTTGGCTTTGCTATGTAGTCATCAATTTCTTCTGATATGGGTTTAAAGTGCTTGTGTATTGTGCCTAAAATTTTGTAGCAAGATTCTACGTCGCCAGTAATTATTCGTAATGCGAGCAGGTCATGCACTTTGTCAAAGTCCATGTTGTGGGAGTGAAGTTTTTTGTAGGTACTCCAATAAGATTTTGTTCTGTAATTTATATCCAACACCTTTATTCTTCCTTTTTTGAATATTTTTTTAAGGTGAGTAATAAATTTTCTTAGATATTTTTCTCTCTCTTCATATTCTCCTGCTATATTCTTTTTTAGCCAAGCAAATCTTTTTGGGAATAAACCAGAAAAGGATATGTCTTCTAGTTTTCTTCTCATTTCGCTCAATCCCAGCCTACTAGCTATTGGCACAAAAATTTGAAGAGTCTCTAAACAGTGCAACTTTCGTTTGTCTTCCGGCATATAGCTTAAAAAGTTGAGGCCATCAAGTCTAGAGGCAAGTTCCACCATGACAACTCTTAGATCCCCAGCAATAGCTAAAAACATTCTTCTTACATTTTCAATTCTCTCTTTTGTAAGTTTTTTCTTGTCTTTGGCGTTAATTTCCAAAGAATAGCGAATTTTTCTCAATGCGGAAATTTTTTTTAAGAGCTGGGTGACTTCCTTACCGAATTTTTTTTCAATGATTTTTGCTTCAACGTCTTTCATTGCTTCGCTTTTATCGTCCATTACATCGTGCAAAAAACCAAAGGAAATTGTCTGGGGGTCAAGATTCATTTTATTTAAAATCATAGCAACCCGTGTTGCATGGTGTATGTAGTTTTCCCCGGAAGCAGTAAGCTTATCTTTATAGGCTATTTTAGCAAATAAAAAAGCCTCCTCTATAAGCTGAGGATCAGAGCTTTTTTCCATTATTTGACGAAGAAATTTTTGAGTATTATTTTTGATAGTCACACTCCTTGTTAGAACATTTTAGCTGATTTTTTTTTGCCTGGACTAAAATAGAGTCGCATTTGGGGCAAAGCTCGTTCACGGGCTTATCCCAAAGGGCAAAATCGCATTTTGGGAAAGCACTACACCCATAAAATATTTTTCCTCTTTTAGTTTTTCTTGAGATAACTTCTCCCTCGTGGCACTTTGGGCATTTGATTCCCAGGTCCGTTTTTGGATCTTTTATGGATTCTGTGTGTTTACATTCTGGGAATTTTGAACATGCATAAAATTTGCCGAATCTACCAAAGCGCTCAATCATAGGTGCTCCACATTTTGGACAAATTTTGTCTGTTTCCTGGATGAGGTCTGCTTTTTGGACTTTTTCGTATTTATCTTTAAGATTCTTCGCAAACGGCGTATAAAAATCCTTACACGTTTTTTGCCAGCTGTCTTTTCCTTCTGCTACTTCGTCAAGCTCTTTTTCCATTTTAGCGGTAAATTCTATATCTACCACTTCAGGAAAGTTTTGAACCAAAACATCATTGACTACGGTCCCAATTTCCGTGGGAACAAACCTTTTTTGCTCGTTTTTTTCAATATAATTTCTGGTTTGTATGGTGGCTAATGTAGGAGCATAGGTGGACGGCCTGCCTATGCCGTATTTTTCTAAGGTTTTAATCAGGCTGGCTTCTGTGTATCTTGCCGGAGGCTCGGTAAAATGTTGCAGAGAATTTAATTTTATCAGGTTCAGCTTGTCTTTTGTTTTTAGTTCGGGTAGATCTTTTTCTTCAAATTTAGAAGGGTAGATTTGAAGAAAGCCTTTAAATTTCAATGTTTGTCCATTTGCACGAAATATATAATCATTGGCTTTAATGTCAGCTGACACGGAGTCAAACAAAGCCGGTGCCATTTGAGAGGCAATAAACCTCTGCCATATTAATGTATATAATTTTAGCTGGCGCGCATCAAGGCCTTTAAGAGACTCTGGGGTTTTATCTGCGTAAGCCGGTCTTATTGCTTCGTGAGCTTCTTGGGCCCCAGCCTTTTTAGTTTTATACTTTACTATTTTCCCCGCCCAATAATCTTTTCCAATATTTTCTGTTATAAATTTTTTGGCGGCAAATAGAGAAGTGTCAGCCAAATTTAAAGAATCGGTCCTGTGATAAGTTATATTTCCTTCTTCATAAAGCCTTTGCGCTAAACTCATGGTCATTTTTGCAGAAAATTTAAATCTCTGCCAGGCTGCTTGTTGCAGGGTGCTTGTGGTAAAAGGGGGAGCAGGATTCCTTTTTGTTTCTTTTTTTTCTACAGCTTCAACGATATAATCCGCACAGTTTAACGCATCCATAATTTTATCAGCTTTTTCTTTGTTCTTAATTTCCTCGACAAGTTTGGCAACAAATTCCTTTTCTTCTTTTTTAAGCAACGCCTCTACGCTCCAGTATTCCACAGGCACAAATTTTTGGATTTCTCTTTCTTTTTCCACAACCAACCTTACCGCCACAGATTGCACTCTGCCAGCTGACAACCCTTTGGAAATTTTTTTCCATAAAAAAGGGGAGAGTTTGTATCCTACAATCCTGTCTAAAATTCTCCTTGCCTGCTGGGCATCAACCAAATTCATATCAATTTTTCTTGGAGACTTTAAGGCTTCTTCAATGGCCGTTTTAGTGATTTCATGAAAAACAATTCTTTCCGGGTTTTCCAGTTTTAAGGCTTCTTTTAAATGCCAGGCGATACTCTCTCCTTCGCGGTCTTCGTCGGTGGCAAGTATGGTGTTATCTGCTTTTTTGGATTCTTTTTTTAGTTCGGAAAGAGTTTTTTTAGCTTTTGTTGGTGTAACATATTTCGGTTCAAAGTTTTTTTCCACATCCACTCCCAGCTCTCTTCTTGGCAAATCACGCACATGTCCGAAGGAAGACAAAACTTTATAATCTTTGCCTAAGAACTTGCTAATGGTCTTTGCCTTTGTAGGGCTTTCTACCACAACTAAACTTTTCATAATTTTGATTTAATGAATATTTGTTTTGTTTACTATAACACAAAAATTTAATTTCGCATTTTTTCCACTGCTTCAGATAAAACTTGAGAATATAAATTTAGACCTATTTTATTTATGGCGCCGGACTGTTCTTTACCTAAGATATTTCCTGCTCCTCTTAATTCTAAATCCCTGATTGCAATTTGGTATCCTGACCCTAATTCTTGCGAATCTTCCAAGGCATCTAGTCTTTCTTTTACTAGAGGGGTTATATTCTTTTTATCAAACATAAAATATGCGTAGCTTTTTGTTCCCGACCTGCCAACCCTGCCACGTATTTGGTGGGCTTGTGAAAGCCCCAGCTTTGTAGCGTCTTCTATTATAATAGTATTTACGCTTGGAAGGTCTAATCCGTTTTCAATAATGGTTGTCGCCACCAAGACATTTGTATCTTGCTTTTGAAAGCTGGCCATTATTTTAACCAATTTTTTTTCGGCTATTCTACCGTGTATTACGCCGACTTTTGCTCGCGGGCAAAGCTCTTTTATACTACTCGCAACTTTTTCAATGGTTTGCACTCTATTGTGCAGATAATAAATTTGTCCTTTTCTCTTTAGTTCAGAGGTTATTAGTTTTTTAATGGTTTTTTTATCATAAGGTAAAACTTTTGTCTCTATTGCCTGCCTGCCTTTTGGAGGCGTTTGCATTAAACTTATTTCTTTAAAAGACGAAAGAGCTAAATAAATTGTGCGGGGGATAGGTGTAGCTGATAAGCTTAAGACGTCCAAAGATAATTTGATCTGACGTAATCTTTCTTTTTGTTTTACGCCAAAACGCTGTTCGTCATCAATAATCAACAGTTGTAAGTTTTTGAATTCTATATCTTTTGATAAAAGCCTATGAGTTCCTACAACAATGTCTATCCTGCCGTCTTTTAAATCCGATATAATTTTTTTCTGTTCTTTTTTTGTTTGCAACCTGGTCATCATGGCAACCCTTATGGGAAGTTTTTTGAATCTTTTTTCAAAATTGTTAAAATGCTGGTTTGCTAAAATTGTCGTGGGGCAAATCAAAACAGTTTGTCTGTTATTGGTAGCGGCCAATAAGGCTGTGCGAAGAGCCACTTCTGTTTTTCCAAAGCCGACATCTCCGCAGACAATACGGTCCATAGGTTTTGTTTTTTTAAGGTCTTTTTCAATATCTTCTATCGCTTGGAGCTGGTCCGGGGTTTCTTCGTATTCAAACCCAGCCCTTAGTTGAAATTCTAGCTCTTGGTCTACTGTGTAGGCAGGCCTTTTTGCGGTTTCTTTTTGTGCATACAGTTCTAAAAGTTCTTTGGCAAGTTTTTCTACCTCTTCTTTTATTTTCTTTTTTGTTTTTTGCCACAGTAAGGATCCTAGCCTAGAAACTCTTGGATTTTGGAACCCCACATACCTTGATAGTTTTTTTTCCAGCCCAAAAGGTACATATAATTTGTCTTCTTCTGCGAACTCTAAAACATAATATTTTTGAGGCTTTGCATTAGTCAGTTTGAATTCTTGGATTTCAATAAATTTACCTACTCCATGGTCCAGGTGAACCAAATAATCCCCGGGCTTCAATCCTTTTAAATCAGAAAAGAGTTTTTGTGATTTTAATTTTTTCTTTAGTAAGTTCCTTGATTTTCTCTCATCTTCAATTTTTATATCGTCTAAAATCTTTATGTTTTCAATTGTGTTCCCCAAAAAATCTAGGCGTACGGCGTTAGTTGAGTTTATGGGGAAAACGTCGATTACCCCGCCTCTTTGCGAAAACTCTCCAGGATCGGTAACCTTAAAAACTTTTTCATAACCCATTTCATCAAGTTTTCGTAAAACTTCAGAAAAATTATAATTATTATCTTTTTCCAAAAACAAGATATTGTCTTGAAAAAACGACTGCAAATGTCTGGCCCCTAGTATCCTCTTTAGATTTTCTGCAAACCAAGACCCCTCTTTCTCAAGAAAGTAGGGGGTGATGCTTACAATTAAAACATGGTTTAAACTACTTGTTATATTCATTCATCGTTTTTTCCAGGCCCTCTTTGATAAGGCAATCGAGGGCTTGGGAGGTTTTTTCTACGGCTTCATTCATAAGAGTTTGTTCTTTCGGCGTAAACTTTTTTAAAACTACTTTCATTGCTTTTATATCTTTTTCCCCTTTAATACCAATTCTTATTCTTATTAATCCGTCATTGCCAATATTTTTTATTATAGACTCCACGCCTTTATGTCCCGCTGAACCGCGCTCTTTTACTATTTTTATTTTTCCTACGGGCAAGTCTATATCATCATGAATTATTACCAAGATCTCAATGGGCTTGTTTTTGATTGTGGCTTTTACTGCTTTGCCAGACTCGTTCATAAAAGTTTGTGGTTTAACAAGAATGATATCAGCTTGTTCAGAAATTAAAGCGTTTGCTTTTTTATCTAATTTAAAATCAGGAAAATTGTTTTTTTCTGTAAATTTATCTATGGCCATAAAGCCTACATTATGGCGAGTATTATTAAATTTTGTGCCAGGGTTTCCTAAACCTATTACTACAATCATCATATTTAAATATTATATCACAATTAAAGTTAAATCAATTTGACATAATTTATTAGTCAGCTATAATATTAAAAGAGTTCATTCACAAGCATTATCTACTCCTCTAACAAAAAGGAGACAAAACTTAAGCAGGTTTCAGGTTTAGGGACGAACGGCGGGGTCGGGCAGAGAAGGGGCAACTTTCTGTCCATCATGTTTTTAGTTCAAGGAAGCAAGACATGCCTAAAAGCAGACGTCGCGGTCTTAACCCCGAACAGGAGATTTTTGTTTTGTCCCATTTGGATAATGGGGTAAGGTCTCTCAAACGAGGCGTTTTCAACGCCATAGTAGGCCCGTTTCAGCAACGGTTCGGATTTAGGCCCAATATCAAGGACGTTCGACGTCTTGTCGGCGATAAGTCAGCACCTTCTATACGTACGCAACGGCGGTCTTACCGAAGTCGTTCGCGACGTGCGCATTGATAACAAGAGACATCCCGATCTCTCTGGGGTCACGGCACGTAAGTGCTGTGGCCCGCTTTTTTTAGTTTTTTATGCTATTGCAATGCCCTTAAAGTTATGATATAATATTAAAATTAGCTTATAAAAAAATGGAAGAGAATATACAAGAAAACGCAAGTAAAAAGTTTTTTTCTTTTGTATGGGAATTGGCCAAAATTGCCCTTATTGCTTTGGTAATAGTGGCTCCTATACGTTATTTTTTGTTTCAGCCTTTTATAGTAAAAGGTGAGTCAATGTCTCCAAGTTTTGAGTCGGGAGATTATTTAATAGTAGATGAAATTTCTTACAGATTTTCAGAGCCTCAAAGAGGAGATGTTATTGTTTTTAATTATCCCAAAGACAAAACCCAAAGATTTATAAAAAGAATAATAGGCTTGCCCGGCGAAATAGTAAACGTTTCAAATGGAGAAGTGAAAATAATTAGCAATGACATCGCAACAGTTTTAGATGAAACCTATCTCCCAAATAATCTAAAAACCTATGGGAATACAAATGTTACTTTGGCGGTTGATGAATTTTTTGTCCTGGGAGATAACAGAGAATATTCATTTGACTCCAGGGCGTGGGGAGTTGTGCCGAGAAAAGACATAATAGGCAAGGCGCTTTTAAGAATTTTTCCTATGGCCGCTTTATCACACATAACGGTTCCAAGTTATTAAAAAATGACAAGCAAACAAAGACTCCAAACTTTAACCGGAATGCACGACATCCTGCCAGAAGACCAAGTTTATCTTAGACGCTTGAACAAGGCAATTGAAAGCGTTGCCAATTATTATTGTTTTCAGCGCATAGATACTCCCGTACTAGAGATGGCAGATTTATTTTTAAAAGGAACGGGAGCTGGAACAGACATCGTGGAAAAGGAAATGTATGTATTTCGTACCAAAGGAGGAGACACAGTCGCTTTACGGCCCGAGTTTACGCCATCTATAGCCAGAAGTTATATTGAAAACGGAATGCATAATTTGCCCCAGCCAGTAAAGCTGTGGACATCAGGCCCTTGCTTTAGGCATGAAAAACCACAGGCAGGCAGGTATAGACAGTTTTCCCAGTTTAGCCTGGAAGTTTTAGGAGAACAAAATCCTTCTATTGATGGCCAACTTATACAAATGAGCTACGATGTTTTAAAAGAGTTGGGTTTTAAAAATTTAAAAATAGAGCTTAATTCTATTGGGGATACAGAATGTAGACCTTATTTTAAAAAAATATTAACAAGCTATTTTAAGTCAAGAAGATCTTCTTTGTGTTCAGACTGTCAAAGAAGATTAAAAGAAAATCCGCTTAGGATTTTAGACTGCAAAGAAGAAAAATGCCAAAGAGTAAAAGCAGGTGCTCCGCAAATTATAGATCACTTATGTGATAACTGCCACGCCCACTTTAAGCAGGTTTTGGAGTTTTTAGACGAGCTGGAGCTGCCATATGTACTAAACCCTTATTTAGTAAGAGGGTTAGATTACTACACAAAAACAGTTTTTGAGGTTACAGAAAAAAGTGAGGACGGCGAAAGCCAAGGCACCTTGATTGGAGGAGGTAGATATGACGGCCTGGTTAAGCTTCTGGGAGGCAGAGATACACCTGCTTGCGGAGCCGCAGGAGGGTTTGAAAGAATAGTAAATGTGATGAAGTTAAAAGAAATAAAGCCCAAGGTAAAACAAGATGACGCTAAAATATTTTTGGCGCAACTAGGACAGCTGGCAAAAAGGAAAAGTATGAAATTGTTTGAAGAGTTTAGGGAGGCAAAAATTCCCGTAGCAGAATCGTTTTCAAAGGATTCTTTAAAGGCTCAGTTAAGAACCGCCAATAAATTGGGAATAAGATGGGTTTTAATTTTTGGACAAAAAGAAGCATTAGAAGATTTTATTACTCTGAGGGATATGGATACAGGCACCCAAAAAGAAATAAAACTTGACAAGGTCGTAAGTGAAATGTCCCGATTGCAAGGTAATCGTGGATCCTCGATAAAATCGGGAAAAGCTAAAATAAAAAAGTAAATAAACAATATATGGTATTAGAAGTAACAAAAAAAGATAGAGAAACCTCACAAAGCCTGGCACATCGTTTTACAAAAACTGTAAGGCAGTCGGGTACTTTGCTTCAAGTTAGGAAAAATCAGTTTCACAAAAGAGCAAAGTCAGCTTTGGCTAAAAAAAGATCTGCCATAAGAAAAGTGGAGCAGAAAGCTATCAAAATAAAAGAGGCCAAATTAGCAAAACCAAAGTAATTGTTTTGGTTTGATTTTCCGCTCGGCAACAAACTTTTTTCCGGCTATCAGGCACTTCGTGTCTCTGAGGCCCACAAAAAGATTATTGTCTCGCTATTTTATGCTTAAACAGAATATTCAAAACTCCATCAAAGAAGCAATGAAGTCCGGTGATCAATTTGTCGTGGAGACTTTACGTATGTTGATGGCATCTGTTTTGACAAAAGAAAAAGATAAAAAGTTTAAAGAGAAATCAGAAAAAGAAGTTCAGCTCACAGAAGAGGAAATAATAGATTCGGTTTCTTCTGAAATAAAAAAAAGAAAAGATGCTATTGAATTATATACCAAGGGTAACCGCCCCGAATTAGCTGAAAAAGAGCAAAAAGAAATAGAAATATTAAAAAAATATTTACCCGAGCAATTGAGCGAAGACGATCTTAAAAAACTGGTAGAGGAGGCCATTGCCGAAACAGGAGCTAAAGAAATAAAAGATATGGGAAAAGTTATGGCAGAACTAAACTCTAAAATAAAGGGCAAGGCCGACGGAGGCGAGGTTAGCAAGATAGTAAAAGAGCTTTTGGTAAAACCATTAATAAAATAAAAATATGACAACTTGGATAAAGGCAAAAAGGGTCAATAGGAAGCTTAGAAAGAAGAA
>CAZIJR010000014.1:0-15447 GCA_964539855.1 uncultured Candidatus Saccharibacteria bacterium | reverse complement strand
GCTGCGTGTTCTAGGTCTGAGAGGAAATACGTGTTTAGTGCTTTGATGAAACGGAACACGAACTCTTTGGCCTCTAAGAGGCCTGCAGTCTGTGTGTTGCGTATATCTATGTCTGAGGTGTCCAGAGGGAACATACCTGCCATGTGTTTACGGTCTGAAGTGGTGAGGGTTGTGGGGCTGGTTTGCGGAGCTGGGTTAATCTGTATGTTGACAGCTGACTTGGGAAGTAAGAGAAGGTGGGATGTGGCTGTAATACTTTGTTTGGGAACACGGACAGTATATTGTACTCTGCTACCTGCTACCACGGGGCTGGTGGTGGTTATGATGCCTGCTGTTTTGATAAAACTTTGTTGGGGGGAAACTACTTTGATGTTTGAGATTGTATTCCAGACAGGGAGAGAGAGCAGGGCTACGGTGAACACAAAGACTATGGCTCCTTGTAATACCAGGAATGGG
Organism: uncultured Candidatus Saccharibacteria bacterium; assembly: GCA_964539855.1. Lineage (GTDB taxonomy): Bacteria > Patescibacteriota > Minisyncoccia > Minisyncoccales > Staskawiczbacteraceae > XYD1-FULL-39-28. The sequence continues at coordinate 14,991 of CAZIJR010000014.1, read as the reverse complement.
CTGTATGAGATGTCTGTGTCTTGTGTGTTAAACAAACGTTTTTGGGTTTCTGCTTTTTGGTTGAGGGAAGTGATTATTCTGTTGTATTTGGAAGATATGTGGTTGAGGTTGTTGGTTACTGTGTTTACAGTGTTTGCTATGAGGTGGTCTGCTGAGCTTGGTATTTTCTTTAGCTTTCTCTGCCAATACCTCCTTGTGTAGTGAAGGTGCTTGAATGTGGGGGTGGTAATGTTCTTTTTTATCCAAACAAAAATCAGAGATTTACTCAAAAAACTCTTCAATATTTTTGTTTTTCTCAGATCTTGTTTAGGCACAGAAAACCGTATTTAATTATTTACCCCGTTAGAAGCCCGAAAGGCTTCTAACGGGGTTTATTCATTTTAACAAATATATATACAAAAAAACACAGGGGTAAACCGTGCTAGTTGTGGATAACTTTTAAATCAAGCAAGCGTGCTCAAATACCAAGCCACTATCAAATTTCCCCAGAGTAAAGTTATAAAAGTACCTAAAATTAAAAATGGGCCAAACGGAATTTCGCTTTTCAATTTCTTTTTGCCTCTTACCATCAAAATTACCCCTATTACTGCACCAAAGAAAAAAGCTAGAAACAAAGCCACCAGAACATTAGGCAATCCCAACAAAAGTCCCATTAAAACAGCCAGCTTTACATCCCCAAATCCCATCCAGCGTCCACGCGATATAAGAAAAATAAATAGAAAAAAACCGGAAGCAACCGCAACCGCCCAGAAATAATTTAAAAACAAAGGAAAATTTTCCAATAACCGATAAATAATAGTTATTATTATCGCCGGAAATAAAACTCTGTCAGGAATTATGTAGTGCTTTAAATCATAAATAAAAATAATTACCAAAGATGAGGCAATATAAAATAAAAATGCTAAACCTAGAAAATTCCAGACCGGGGCTGGTCCGCTTAGGGCGGAAAAAATCAACAAAAAAATCATCGCTGTTGCCACCTCTACTGCGGGGTACTGCCATGATATTTTTTTCTTACAATGCCTGCACTTGCCCATCAAAAACAAAAAGCTAAATATTGGGAATAAATCATGCCAAGATAACTGGTGCCGGCAATTAGGACAAAATGACCTCCCTTTTATACTCTCTTTTTTTTCTAATCTGTAAACAAAGCAATTCAAAAAACTTCCGACAACAAGCCCGAGTACAAAAACAAATACACCAAATAAAAAATAAATAAACTGCATTAAATTATTCTATCATTTATTTTTAAATAAAAAAACAGCCATTTTTTGCTCAGGCTGTTTTTTAATAATATTAATTATTGACAGGCCCCGGCGCTACAAGCAGCCGTTGCTGCTGTTCCTGAATACTCTTTTTTATTTCCAGAAGAATCAACGCAATATGAGGCATCATCAGTAGTCTTTAAGTTTATAGCAACACACCACTCAGAATCGGCAGGATCAGTGCAATCAGCCGAAACGTTACATGTAGATACAAGATTGTCCTCGGAAACTTTATAATTCATTTTATCACTTTCAAGTCCCGCAACTACTTTTTGGTAATCAGGGTCAGTTGTAACTCCTTCAAAAGCGCCTGTTTCATTATAAAAGGTAATGGCGTTTGTAAAAAGTGTTCCCAAGTCTCCCATTGCTGCAGAATCTTTACCCTTATCAATATAACGAGTCACGTTGATTAACACGATTGCCGCCAAAACCGCAATAATGGCAATAACAACCAGCAATTCAATAATAGTAAAACCTGCATTATTTTTTTTCATATTTTTTTATTTATATTTTATTTTTTAATTATACACCTATTTAAAAAATATCAACAGCAAGTTATTCACACCTAGTATTTGCAGGATCTTTACACCTTTCGTTCTCTATCAACTTTTTATAACCCCTACTATCAACACAAAAAGCCATTGTTGAATCAGTAAATTCCCGTGCGCAAGCCGCCCAGGCGTCGCCATTAGAATTTTCATAACAGCAAATTCCTGGCGTGGCACTCTCATGGCAGTTTTCGTCAGAACTATGGGGCATTTGCTCTGAAGTAATATGCACAACTGGAGAGTCACAAAAACCCGTATAACTGTTGTTGTAGCTATTATAATAAACCTCTCCCGCAGGAACCAAGATCGCCAAATTGCCCTCTACATTAGAATCTTTTCCACTGTTTATGTAACGAGTAATGGAAAACAAGATGATTGAAGACAAAATGCCAATTATGGCAATACTAACCAGTAATTCTACTAAAGTAAAACCACTCCCTGAATTTGAATTTTGAAATTTGAAATTTGAATTCAATTTACAATAAATTAATCAATAATATTATTTTTTTGTTGAATAAGCTATTTTCCCAAATATTAGTATAAATTCTTTAGCTTCCTGCCAAAGCTTGCGCGCTGTTTCTTTTTGTGATGTATCATCAATTGATTTTCCTACTAATTCCAACCAATAAAGGGTTTCTTTTGCTTCTTTTTTACAGATAAATATTTTGTTCTGAAAATCTCTCTTACTTGAACCGCCGTTAGCTTCTCTATAATTCGCACCTATACTGGTACCGCTACGAATTAACTGATTTATTAAAGGTAATGTAATAGTGTCTTTTGGACATGTTTTACAAAATATTATAAGCTCTGTAGAAAATTTAACTGTCCTGTCTTCTAAATCATATTTGTTTTCAAATTGAGACATTTAATAATTTTAAATTGATTTTAAATTGTAAATTTCAAATTCGCGCTATATAGTTCCAAGGGCGCCGTAAAGTGGCTCTAAAACGGATATTGCCAAAATAGCCACTATCACTCCTAAAAAAATTATTAAAACAGGTTCCAGTAATGCTGTAAATGTAGCCACTGCCCTGTTCACTTCTTTTTGATAAAAATTTACTATTTCCATCAGATTTTTATCCAACTTTCCGGTTTCTTCTCCCACTTGCACCATTTGCACCACAAATGGAGGTACCAGCTCGGGATATTTTACCAAAACAGAGCTTATTTTTTCTCCTTCAGAAACTCTTTCCTCTGTTTCTTGAAGCATTTGTTTATAAACAAAATTTGCCACCGTATCTTTTGTAATTTTTAGTGCTTTATTAATAGAAAGCCCAGCGCCTATTAAAGTGGATATATTTTCAGCAAATCTTATAAGAAATATTTTTTTGAGAAAAGAACCAACAATCGGAACTTTTAAAGAAAATCTATCATATCTTTTTTTACCCTCCTTAGTTGTAAAATAATATATGATAAACAAAACCAAAAAAACAAACCCAACTATTATAATCCATCCGTAATTGCTTAAAAAACCGTAGAAATCAATCATTACGCGCGTAAAAAACGGGGGGTCTGTGGTTGTCTGGCTAAGCAAATCCACAAGACGTGGCATTACAAAAAACATAACAATCAAAACTACTGCCCCCAAAACCCAAATAACAAATGCAGGATAAATCATAGCAGCCCTTATTTGAGAAGAAATATCATACTCTCTTTCTAAGTGCTCTGAAAGATAAGAAAGCGCGTCTGAAATTTTTCCCGACGCCTCTCCTGTTTTTATTAAACTTATATAAAAAACATTAAAAACTTCAGGAAATGTGCCAAACGCTTCAGACAACGGGTTGCCCTCTTCAACCAATTGCGATATTTTCAAAATTTTTTGCTTAAATCCAGGGGCTTTTGTTTGAACTGCCAAACTTTTTAAACTCTGCACAACTGGAACTCTTGATTGAAGCATAACCGCCAGCTGCCTGGAAAAAATTGCCAAATCTTTTTTTGAAACCCGATTTAAAAAACCAATATTTTCTGTACGCAAAATTACAGGCGTTTGTTCCTTTATAGATGTAGCAAAAATATTATATTTTTGTAAAAGAAGAGCCGCCGATTCTTTTGTTGAAGCTTCAACTGTTCCTGTTTCCAGCTTCCCTTCTTTTGACCTGGCCTGATAAATATACTTCATTTTATAAAATATAAGACATATTTTAGATTAAAAATTAATCTTTTACACAGCGCACTGAAAAAGCACGCGACATAGGATCGGCATTCTGATAAATAGTAGAGGCGGTCTTACTCAATGATCGGATCCAAGCATCTGAAACAGTCTTTGTTGTAGACGACCAAAATCCCGTATAAGTACCACGAGAATAAAACCCCCCGCTATGATCACGATCTCCAACTAAAAGTACATCGAATCCAGATGTATCGCAAGGGGTTCTCCCCCCACAAAGCCCTGTATTTTTTATTTTATCGCCTTCATTAGTTCCTTTCCAGCCAATATACGATACACTATAAGGGAAATTGGTTTCACAGGTAGAAGATGCTGGCGCGGATGCACAAACAGCCCTTTCCAATGTAAACCACTCATAATGAGAGGGTACGTGCCAACCGGCAGGACAAATTCCTTGGACAGGCAAAGAGCAATCATCGTTCGGCGGAGCACCCGTTCCATTACAGCCAGCTGAGTCGTTCATTGCAGCTGACCATTGGTATAATAACCCTTCGTACGCGAATGGTCCTCCTGTATAATAGCCACACCATCCAACGTCGGAATAGTTTACCCAAGTTATGGCAGCACAACCATTGTCGTAATCAAGATTTTCTGATATCCAACACTGGTCTCCGATTTGAACAGTAGGATATTCTTTGCTATCCCGATAGTCGGTTAAAGAAGCTCCGCAAACAGTAAAACAGGAACCACAATCTTCAGAACAACTATTGCAATTTTCTTCGTTTGATATCTCGCAAGTTCCATTTCCGCAACAAGAAGGTGCAGTATCACACATGCCAGTACTACAGGTTTGGCAAGTAGAACAGGTAGAAGCACACATACCGGTACCCAGCATACACTCTTCACAATTTAAAGGATTACAGCTAACTTGGCAAAATCCAGAAGTGCAAGCCTCGCAATTATCAAAATTACAATCTAAATCAGAGGAGCAATAACTTCTACTGCCCGAAACGCAAGAATAAACACCATCGTCAGGAAGATTTTCTAATTCTATTTTACTGCCAGTAGAATCTGTACACCAATAAGCATCACTGGTGGCTAGTTTGGCGTAAACTACATAGGCAGTTGCATCGTCTGTGGCAAATTCATAGTCGCTTCCTGGTTGTACAGCATCAAAAGAAGACAACGTGTCCTCGTAACCATCGTATGTGAAATTATTAGAATAATATATTACTGCTCCTTTTGATATTTCAGATATCTCTGCTTTTATTCTGCTATCCTTGGACTTACCTATGTATGAGGACACAGAAACTAAAATAATGCTGGCCAGTGTACCTATAATGGATATTACTATTATCAACTCTACTATGGTAAAACCACGAAAGAACTTCTTTAGTTTGTGGAGGTGTTTTTTGACAGTTAAGCGAATTTTATTTTTGGATTTTCTCACAAAAAATATTTTATACAATTTTATCGCAAGAGGTTTTTGATTTCGCCTGGGTCTAGTGCATAGTCTGTGGCATTCTTCAAAGATATTTCTTTTTTTCTTACCAAGTCAACCATCGCCCTTCCCAATGATATCATACCCTCTTTTGCCGAGGTTTCTATGACAGCCGGTATTTCGTGAACTTTATTTTCCCTTATCAATGTAGAAACTGCGTTGTTACAAATCATTACTTCGCAAACAGGAATAAACCCACCTTTAATCCTGGGTATCAAGCGCTGTGAAACTATACCCAACAAAGAACTGGACAATTGAAACCTTATTTGACTTTGCTGTTCTGCGGGAAAAACATCCACAATTCTATGTATTGTTTGAGCAGATGAATTTGTATGCAGAGTAGCAAAAACTAAATGTCCAGTTTCAGCTGCAGTAATTGTAGTAGAAATTGTTTCCAAATCCCTCATCTCTCCTACCATAAGCACATCTGGATTTTGACGCAAACTAGACCTCAATGCGTTAGCAAAGTTTATAGTATCTATACCAACTTCTCTTTGGTCTATAATTGCTCTATCAATGGGATAAGTGTATTCTATTGGGTCTTCTATCGTAATTATGTGCACTGATCTGGTGTGGTTTATTTCATCTATCATAGCCGCCAATGTTGTAGATTTACCCTGACTAGTGGCTCCCGTCACCAAAACAAGCCCTTGGGGCCTTGAAGCAAAATCGTGCATAACGGGAGGTAAATTTAATTCTTCAATTGTCCTTATTTTTGATGGGATAAAACGTAGAGCAAGGCTTATAGTCCCCCTTTGAAAAAAAATGTTAACCCTAAATCTACCCCTCTCTTCGTGCTGATAAGAAAAATCAATCTCTTTTTGCTCTAAAAGCTTTTTTTTCTGAAATTCCGAAAGTATGGCGAAAGCAATGCCCTCAGAATCCTTAGCTGTAATTATTTTTTCCTGGCTCAAGGGCACGAGTTGGCCTGTTATGCGGATATTTGGAGCATGCCCCACGGAAATATCAAGATCTGAAGCCTCCTGATCAACTACCGTGTCTAAAAGTTTTTTGAAATAATTTAAGTAATCCATAAGTTTTATAATTTATTTTTATTGTCTCTCTTCTACAACGCGGGCTACTTCTTCAATAGATGTTTCACCCGCCAAAACTTTTAATATGCCCTCTTCTTCCATTGTCAACATTCCTTGTTTTTTCGCTGTTTTAAAAATTAAGCTTTCTATAGGAGTTTTTTGTATTAAATCGGCCAATTCATCTGTCATAGACAAAATTTCAAACAAGCCGGTTCTGCCAATATACCCTGAAAAATTACATTTTTCACAACCCTTACTTTTATATACAAAGAGAGGATCTTGAATTTTTAAATCCTTTTTTACATCTACCGGGAAATTTTTTATTTTACCCATTATATAATCCTTTGTTTTATCTTTAGGCTTTACTTTTAATTTGCAATGTGGACAAAGCATTCTAATCAATTTCTGGGAAATAACCACCCGCAAAGTGGATGGAATTAAAAACGGTCTTACACCCATATCCATCAACCTTGGAACCACTCCGGCTGAAGAATTAGTGTGTAGTGTAGACAGCACAATATGGCCGGTAAGTGCGGCGTTTACCACCAAATCAGCAGTTTCTTCATCCCTGATTTCTCCAATCATTATAATGTTTGGATCTTGTCTTAAAATTTGGCGCAGCCCATTGGAAAAAGTATATCCAATTTCGGGTTTTACCTGCGACTGGTTAACTCCTTGGATAGAATATTCTATTGGATCTTCTATAGTAACAATGTTTACTGAATCATTGTTAAGCATTCTTAATGCCGCATATTGGGTTGTTGTTTTTCCAGATCCCGTCGGTCCAGTAGACAAGATGAGTCCATAAGGCTTTTTTATAGCTTCTTTAACTACTTCCAGGCTCCTTCCTTTTAATCCCAACTCCTCAAACGGTTTTAATCCTGTAAAAGCATCTAAAACTCTTAGCTCAACTTTTTCTCCGTAAAGAGTAGGAAAAGTTGAAACCCTAAAATCAATATCCGTACTATTTATATTTGCAGAAAACCTGCCATCTTGGGGAACTCTGTTTTCATCAATTTTCAAACCAGAAAGAATTTTAATTCTGGCAACAATAGACGGGTGGACTTTTAAAGGCAAAAACAAACTTGAATGTAAAATACCATTTAATCTAAACCGAACCGTAAGCTTTTCTCTGCCTGGCTCAATGTGAATATCAGAAGCGTTTCCTTCAAGCGCGTGCCTTAATATAACCAGCACCATTTTAATAATGGGGGCTTCCTCTTCTATTGTTCCCATTGGCGCTTTTTTTACCATTGTGTCAAACATTTCTCCTCTTTCTTTGTCCAGTTCCTCAAGCGCCCTTTTGGTTTCTGAAGATATACTTTTTCGCTGTTTTAGAATCTCGTCTAAGTTGCTTGGCGTTATAAGAAAAACTCTGTATTCAAATTTTTCCTGATTAGCCAAAAATCTCAAAGCATTTTGAGACGCTATATCTTCAGGATAAAGCATCCCTATCTCCACAAAATTTTCAGCTTTTCCCAGTGGAGCCATTTGGTAATTTACAGATGCCTCCTCTGGTACAAGCTCTAAAATGTCAGAAGGAATTTGTTCTGCTTTTACTTTTTTAAAAGGAATGCCAAAAATTTTACTTTTTATTTCAAACAAAGAGTCTTCAGGAATAATTTTCTTTTCCAAAATAATTTCCTCTTCTTTCTTTCCTGTTTTTTCAAACTCTTTTACCAGTTCATCCTTATTTTTTTCCGATATAAGGCCCTGGGAAAATAATTCTTGTAATAATTTCATTTTAAGTTATAAGCTTTAGTATGGCGTAAAAGGATTTTCTCTTCCTATTTCCACCTCTTTTATACTAATTATTTCCAATCCAGTTGCTTCTAAAATTTTCCTAGCGTCGTCTACAGACTCAGCTGTTATAAATCCTTCCACGGCTTTGTTTTCCTTAGTTTCGGCTTCATAAATAAATTGTATCTTCATTTCTGAAAAAGGCTGTAAGCTTTGAAATTGTTCTGAATCAAATACTTCTGTATTAATACTAACTTTTGGTTTATTAAAAACTAAAGTTGGCTGAACTTGTTTTGGTCCGGATAAAAGAACTCCAAAAGTCACAAAAGCTAAAAACAGCACAAAAATGATTGTTATACCTATAAAAAATGTTTTTTGCCTTTGCTTTGGTGATATAAATACAACTGCCATATTTAATATGAATTGGTTTTAATTTGCAGATTAAAATCGTATGATTGCTGGATTTCAAATTGACTTTCAGATGAAACAATGTCTGGCTCGGACGAAGACCCAAAGGAAATGTTTGTAACTTCAAAAATCCTGTCCGATTTTTCAAGGGAGGCCAAAAAATCACCCAACGAAGAATAATTTCCCAAAACATTTATTGAAAAAATTATTTCGTTGATACTTTTTTTGCTCCCCTTTGATGAAACAGGAGCTGATTTTGACAAAAACAGATTTTTGACTATCATTCCGCTGTCTGAAGCTGTTTTTTGGAAATAATAAACAAGTTTTCCTAAATTTGGGTCTTGGGGGAGAGCATTATCTACCTTTGCTAAGTCTTCAGAACGGTTTTGTAGTTCATAATATTTTTTTGTTATTTCGGCATAATAATCAAACTCGGCATTAAACTCGGCTTTTTTTTCTCCAAGATCAAGCTGGAGCTCTTTAAAGGTTTTGTATTCTGGCATCACTAAAAAGAATACCAAAAGCAAAATAATAAAAAGAATAATAGCTATAGCAATGGGACGATCAATTTGCATTTGATTTTATATCTTGTTGTTTATCTCTCAACCTTTTTCTAAATATAAAGAATGAAGCTAAAACTGCCACAATCATAACTAACACCAATCCAATGGCCACAAAAATTGCGTTAAATTTAAAAAACCCTTTTGACGCGGACTCTTCTGGTAAAACATTAACTTTTACCACATACTCTTGGGTTGAACCGTCTTTAGCTGTAACCGTATAAAAAACTGGGGTTGTAAAATTCTGGATAACTCCAGATCTAGGAGTGATTGTGGCTCCAGGCGAAATTATAATAAGCGTCTGCAATTTTGTCAGATCTGTTCCATACGGCACGTCCATAATAACTGTATGGCTCACTTGATCTACCTGCCCAATCACTTCCGGACTCAAAAGAAAATCAAAGACTGTTATTAATTTTTGTCTGTCCTTAGTCTGCGGGCTTGATACAACTTCAACTGGTTTTATAACTACGACTTCAGGTGAATCTGTTTCCGTTTCTGGAACATAGACAAATAAATCCTTATTAAGCGCAACGCTAAGGCTAAAATCGATCTTTGCAAACTGGCCCAGCGAAGAATTTAAAGTGGTTACTTTTTCCACACTTTCATTTCTTTCAAAATTTGCCACCTGCCGGCTAACTGCCTCCATACTATCGGCTTCTCCAGACATCTCCACTTTGGTATTTTTCCTATCTAAAGAAAACTGTTTAAACCATATATTAGGCAGGGTTTGCTTTTGCATAAATCCAAAAACATGTGAAGCAAACTCATGATTTTCAAAAATATCGGTAAAATCATTAATTTTCTTTTGGTATCCAAGAACTGATTTTTCATATTCTTTTTGTTGTGGTGTCCCAACGGTTTGCAGGGCTTCTATCTGATTTTTAATTTCCTCCCTCTGCATGCTGTTTTTTACCAAAAAAATTACATAACAAAATATAGTGGCTATAAACAGGGACACCGCAAAATAGAAGATGACATCCATCCACCAAAATCTTTTTTCTTTTAATTGAAATAAAATCCTAAAATCCATTTCCTATTAATTTATTATATATTAAATTAGGTTTCCAAGCCACCCAGCGCTGCTCCTGTTGCCACTGAAAATCTTGGCGCAAGCTCCTCAATAGTTTTGCCAAGAACTGGGGGATAAAGCACATCAGAAAAACAATTTGGAATTTCAACTTTCTTTTTTAAAACTTCGGTAAAATATTCTTTAAGGCCCGGCATAGCAGCTGTGCCTCCGGTTAAATAAATTATTTCTGCTTCTGTTTGCTCCTGCTGATAAAAATCAGCCAGAATTTTTTTGACTTCAATAATAAGGGGGTCAACCAACAAATACAAGGTTTTTGAAATGTTTTCTTTTGAAGACACCAATCCTTGCCGACTTTTCAGCTCTTCCGCCTCAGTGTGGCCCATCCCTAAAGAGGATGAAATAGCATAAGTAAGCTGGCTACCGGCAAAGTCAACGCTATAGCTTTTTTTCATTTTTTGTTTATCTATTATATTCACCGTAGTACTCTGCACTCCTATGTCCACCAAACACACACACTTTTTATCTTCTTTGACCAAAGCTCTTGCCAAGCTCAACGCTTCGGCCTCCACAGCATAAAGCTCTAATCCTGCCAATTGCGCAACTTTCTGATAATCCTGGATGGTTTGATTAGGAATGGCAACTAAAAATATTTTTAAAGATGAACGGCTGTCGCCCGGTGTGCCTCCCACTAATTTCCAGTCTAATGTTGTTTCTGTTGCAGGCAGGGGAATATGCTGGGGAGCGTTATAATAAACCGCCTCAGGTAATTCTCTTGCAGGCATAGGAGGTAATTCAAACGAAGTACAAAAGGTAGAAAAATCAGGAATTGAAAATATTGCTGCTCTTGTCCGTATTCTAGATTCATCTAAAACAGCTTTTATGGCTCTTGATACAAAATAATTTGAAAGCAAATAGCTCCCTTTTTCAGCATTGCGAAAAGGCTCCTTATAAAGCGAAACAGATTTTATCTCCCCATAATTTTCCAGTGTTTTTCCCTGCCCCCATCGCGACATCTCAACAATTTTTATTGACGAGGTGCCAATATCAATTCCCACCATTTTTTTGGGAAAAAACATTTTTAAAGGATTTTCAAGAATATTTAATTTTCCTAAACTAAAATTCATTTCTTTCGATGGCTAACATAAAACCCCGACTTTTAATTAGTCTTATTACATTATAAACTAAAATTAAATCAACAGCACTGTGGATAAATCAACAAATCATAAAAATAGCTTTTTGCAAGATTTACTGTTCCCCAAATTTTGCCTTGGCTGCCAAACAGAAGGCACGTTTTTATGCGAAGATTGCCGGGAGCTTTTAGAAATTATAGACCACGGCTACTGTTTGTGCGAACGTAGCACTTTTTGGATTCCCAAAAATTCTAAAGAAGGCAAATGCCCAAAATGCCGACATAAAAAACTTTCGGGTCTTTATTTTGCTCTATCCTACAAGGAAAAAACCTTGACCAGAAAACTTATCCACCAGTTTAAATACAAGCCTTTTATAAAAAACCTAGCAAAACCATTGGCAAGTCTTTTAATAGAACACTTTATAAAAACAGGTAAAAATACAAATGACCCCTGGGAAAATGGAGTTTTAGTTCCCGTTCCGTTAGACCAAAAAAAAATAAAAGACCGTGGATATAATCAGTCAGAAGAATTGTCAAAAGAATTGTCTAAGGTTTTAAAAATTCCTGTAGCCTCAAATATTTTAATAAAAATAAAATCCACTCCACCTCAAATGGAACAAAAAAGAGAAGAAAGATTAAAAAACTTGGCTGGAGCTTTTACTATTAATAAAAACTGCGCAACATCAGAAATTGCACAGTTTTCTAAAATATTTTTAGTTGATGATGTTTATACCACAGGCTCCACTATGGAACACTGCTCTCAGGTTTTACTGGACGCTGGCGCCAAATCCGTCTGGGGCATAGCTTTGGCCCGAGAAGGCTAAATTAAACTTACTGTATAGTAAATTTACTGTCACTCTTATCTTGTGGTGAACTGGTACAAGAATAGCATGTGCCCACAACAGAAATATAATATTGGCTTCCTGCCCCTCCCAGTAAGGAGACCATCTTTGAATCCACGGTCCAGGAATAAGAGTTTGGCCCATCAGCGCTTGGAACTATATTTGCTATGTGCTGATTTCCATTTGGACCCCACAAAATTATATTTACGCTGTTTATTGCCAAAGATTCCCAGTTTATCGTGTATTTCCCGCCGACTTTAAAAGACTCTGCGCCATTGGGAGACAAAACCTTTATATAGGGGTTACAATAAAATGATGTGCATCCACCAGGACAAACGTAATCTTTGTAATAAACTTTATCATTACTGCAATAATATTCCCTTAGAGTGCTTCCTGTGCAAGTGTCAAAAAAAGTTCCCTGTGTGTTGGTCCAGCTTGCCAAGCCCTCTGTCTTAGAAGTCCCACTATAATAACTTAAACCTCCGTCTGCATCCGAGCACCCAGCTAAAGACACCGCAAAATTGACCTTATTGCTGTTAATTTTACCGTCGCTGATTGATAAATAACGCGTACCTATGGTTGCGGTATCAGATATGGTTACATTTGCTTTTATTGTATTACCGCCAACTAATTGACAACTGTTCACCTTAAGACCCACCAAACTAGCTGAAATTCCACAACTCGGTAGCTTGTCAGCACCCGTAAAATAACTACCCGTAATTGTAATATCTGTGCTTTGGCCTTTATAAAGAACGCTTGGGCTTAAGCTAGATATCACGGGCACAGAGGTAAAATAAACTGACGAGGCATCTATAATACTAAAGGAATAATCACTTTTAACCGCATTACAAGCCAAAATTGGATCACAACTTAAAGATATTTTATAATCATCTCCTAAATAACTTTTATCTAAAGGAATCGCCATGCTATATGAGGCAGTATAATTTGACTTTTGGGCGGCCATATTAAGCGCTCCTGTTTTTTCCTTTTTAACTACAACTCCATCTTTGGCTAAGGTAGCATATAAACTATAGTCAGAACTAATGCTTTCATATACCGGGAGATCTCCAGACCAATAAGAGACCGGTGGATGAACACTCCAGGTTATTTGAACATATTTACCTAATTCAAATTTTTGTCCGCCAATAGTCGGTGAAATCAATGTAACTGACGAAGTGCCACCTGAAGCCTGCTTGCACGCCCCGGCGCTACATCCGTTAGAACACTCATAGTCTTTGTAGCCATAACTTAAACCAGAAGATGTATCACAATAATATTCTCTAACATACTTATTATTATATCCAGAGCACGTATCTGTCATTGTGCTATTGTTAGCAGATGATGAAGATTTATAGGTTATAATTCCCTTTGTATAATAATCTTTGCCTCCGTCAGAGTCAGAACAACTCCCGTTAACAGACTCCTCTATAGCGCAAGACTGAAGCCCAGATGGCTTGTCAGTTGTAACTCCACAACCATTTGAATCACTACAAGTCCTATTCTGAATATTGTTTTTACAGCTTGTCCATCCTGTGCACTGCCAATTAGGCGTGCACTCTTGAGTTGGAGTTGGAGTTGGGGTTGCGCCACACTTATACAACGAGTTTAGCTTGTTCCTCGTAGAAACGCCAACATATCCCGTACCATGAGCCAATCCATATGAAGCCAAAGTTTCTGATGCATATTTCTCTTGGAACTCCACAACACCCGCGGCAGTGGCTTCTGAATAAGTGTTTCCCGAGTCTGGAGAATAAGAAATGCCTTGTTTGTCTAGCGCTGTATGTAAATACCCAACTTCTGAAGAGCCAGAACTTGAAAACCCTAAATTGATATTAAACGTATGGCACCAATCTCCAGACGGGGTTGATGTGTTAGATCCTTGCTGAGCTTGAAGCTGAATAATTTGTTGCAACAAAGACTGAATTTGGACTTGAATCTGAGCGATTAAAGCCTGCATCTCTGTTTGAGTTAAAGCGCTGGCCGGCGTGGCCGAGAAACATAAAATCGCTGTTGCTAAAACAGCTGTGACTAAAAAGTATCTTATTTTCATAATAAACAAAGATTAATTTGTATTGTTAAATAATAACATAAATACAAAATCAAATAAATTAGCTTATTCTCTCTACTGTTTTCCAATCACCTTCCACCCAAAGCAAAATAACTTCTGCTGGAAACCCAAAGGCTTCCACTTTTCCTTTGCATTCTTTCAGTTGTTCTATCTGCTCTTCTTTTTCGGCTGGGTTTCCCGCACAGCCAAAATGTCCCACTATGGCAATTACTTTAGAACCGTGGTGATTTACAGAAATATCTACCCTTTTTTTAATATCATCTATTACGCTTTTATCGCAAACATTACACTCGCATAAAGTTTTATTTGGACCAGGCTCTGTAATCTGGTCCACCCAGTCAACACTGTAAGTTTTTTTAAGATAATCTTTTACAGCATCCTGTACCCTGCCATCCATACAATTTATAGCGCAGGCAAACGTATCTTTTGATGTCATTATTTTTTAACTATAATAATATTATTTATTCTTACCATAAAACTAGTTATTTTCAAATTGACTTAATGGGTTTTTTTAGGTAAAGTAAAGGCAATTGGAGAGGTGCCTGAGTGGTTTAAAGGAGCAGGTTGCTAACCTGCGCCCCTTCGGGGGCTCGTGGGTTCAAATCCCACCCTCTCCGCCACGGAGGAGTCGCATAGCGGCTATTGCACCACTCTTGAAAAGTGGAACCTCGCAAGGGGTTCGTGGGTTCGAGTCCCACCTCCTCCGCCATGGAAACTAAAAAGATTATAGCTGTAGGCATTTTTATTATTGTTGTT
>CAZIJR010000013.1:0-15449 GCA_964539855.1 uncultured Candidatus Saccharibacteria bacterium | reverse complement strand
GCACAATATATTAAATATATAACTTATGCCAACGCTTTTTTTAATAATATTATTTACTTTTTTGGTAAGTTTAGCCTCATTTATTGGGGTTTTTACTTTGTCTTTAAGTAAAGAGATTCTTAATAAAGCAGTTTTTTATTTGGTTGCATTATCTGTGGGCGGATTGATGGGCGGTGCATTTTTACATCTTTTGCCCGAGGCCTCACAAAAACTTAGCGCCGAAAACGTTTTTTTATATACTTTGGGTGGATTTTTTTTATTTTTAATAATCGAAAAAATTATACACTGGAGGCACTGTCATAAGGGGGATTGCTCCATCCATACTTTTGCGTATATGAATTTAGTGGGCGACGGAGTTCATAATTTTATAGATGGATTAATAATGGCTGCAGCTTTTATCACCAGTCCTGGAGTGGGCATTGCTTCAACGATTGCCATTTTTTTACACGAGATACCGCAAGAGATAGGAGACTTTGGAGTTTTAATTTATGGTGGCTTATCAAGAAAAAAAGCATTATTTTTTAATTTTTTAACCGCCTTAACTGCTGTGATTGGAGGCGTGTTTGGGTATTATTTATTATCTTTTACAGAGATGGCTTCTGTGTTTTTATTGCCCGTTGCGGCTGGTGGGTTTTTATATATAGCTGCTTCAGATTTAATACCCGAAATAAGGAAGGAAAATGATGTAAAAAAGTCTGTCTTGAATTTTGTGATTATTTTTTTAGGGATATTAGCTATGTATTTTTTAAAATCTTTTGGGTAGTTAACAAAAAAGCCCCTTTTAAAGGGGGCTTTTTTAGTTTACTTAGTTTTCCAAGACTTCTATATCGGCAGTTTTAACTCCGAAATTTACCGCTAATTGTCTTTCTGGAAACCATATATCAACATGGTAGTCGCTCTTTCTCCTGTTCATTCTGTCTTCAACTACGAAGACTTTGTCGCCGTATAATTCAGGAATTCTTATTTTTGTTCCCATAGGCAACATATTGTTTGCGACTATACCATCGGCAACCGTTTTACCGGAAGCTGTGATAAACGGATCATCATCGGTCTGGTCGGGTGTGCTTGAGTAAGCTGTAAGAACAACTTTTATTGTCTTAGCAACTTTTTGGTTTGATTCGTTGCTATTTTTAGCGACGAATGAAGCAGATATGGTATTAAAATCGGCTTTGATTGTATTGGGCATAACTATCCCCAAAAGGCAAAAGCCGACCATAGTACCTGCAACTATTGTGCTGATTAAGGAGTGCCTTGCGCTCCAAACAGCAATGGTTTTGAAGTTAGTCATAATTTTTTTATTAAAAAACTGCCCTTCAGCAGTATGTATTAATGTTAGCATAAAAAAGAGTCCTTGTCAATAGTTATGCAACATATTATTAATCATGTCAAGAGGGGCGTTTTTGGAGCGGGATAGTATCTGATGTTAGCACCTATTGGCAGACCACTACCGACCGCTTCTTTATACCAAGTTTATCACTTGAAACCGCAAAAATCAATTAACTCACCTTTGACTAAAAGCAAAATGTTTCATAATATGTATTTATGGAAGACCTATCTAATTACGAAAAGCTCCGAGACGACGCCCAAAAATACTATAATTCTATTGGTAAAGTGTTGTGCCCTGTTTTTAATGCCCCTGTTTTCTTCCCATCAGAAGCTTTTAATCATATTATCTTCAAAAGTGCCAGAACGGAACGAGAGCGACCATCTCAAATAATGAGATTTAAGCTTCTTCCAAAAGCTAAAAAGTTAGTAGAAACATCTAACACCTATCAAGAGCTTGAAGAAACTATAAAGGAATTTACTGTCAAAAGCTTCAAAAAGAGGGTTCAAAAAAGCAAAGTTGTAAGATACTGGGGCATTATAGCCATTATTGATGGTTATAAAATAAAGGTGATTATCAGACAGGTTGGAGATGATGGAAACCTACATTTTTGGAGCGTAATTCCTGCTTGGGTAACAAATAAATATAGGGATACGAAACTCATCTCTACAATGAAAGGAAATCCAGAAGAAGATTAAAACGCAACAAAAATACCGCCTTTAAGCGGTGTTTTTGTTATGCCTGCCTTCAGCTTATGTATTAGCCGAATAGGGCTGACGCCCCACAAGCACAATTTAAGTATATACTACGACAAGCGTCCCTGTCAATAATGTATACGACTTAAGTATAAAGTTTGTACCTTAATTAACTATTAAAGCTTACCCCACGCCTCATTTCACCATTGTTTTTATGTTATAAAACATATACATCTTTAGTAGAAAACATATACAAAGTTGTTTAACAAAGTATATGGCATACCACGCCCACCCCCCACCGCCTGATTACAATTGTGGATATTTAGAGATAAGCTACTCCGAAAGTGCGACCTATTTTTGGGGGCTAAGTCGTTTTTTCTTCCTTCTTACGGTATTCGGGCAAGAAAGTTATCTCACATTCTTTGTTTGGTTCTTTATTGTAATCTAAAACATCTTGGACGAATTCGGTGAAATCAACCGTTTCATTGCTGGGCTTGATTATAACTTTAATTTCTTTTTTCCCTTTCATAGATTTATTAAGTTACTTCAGTTTTAGATAGTATTTCATCTAAAAACTTTTTTGTCTCTACCATCAGATTCAGAAAAGAGCTACCTACAAACATCATTATATCTAAATTACTACCATCTTCCTCCTTGCCAAAAAAATGATTACAAAAAATTTGACCAAATTGGATTGCTATATCTTTATTATCGGGATTTAATATTTTAGAGTATTCATCGCATCTCTTCCAAAACAACTCTCCAAACTGATTTTTCTCTTCCGCATCCTTAAAGTATTTATTAAAAATATCGTGCTGAAACTTGCCTATAATATTTTTGCCTTGAGGCGTGTCTCCAAAAGCAGACATAACCGCTCGTATAATTGCAAACATCGGAACAACTAACAACTCTTTGTCTTTTTCGGCATCAATTACTATCTTTTTATCCTTAAAGGAATCTTTGAATCCTAACACTAACGAACCGTAGCCAATATCAAAAAATCCCAATAAAGATTCTGCAATTGTGTCTGTTTTTACTTTTTTAGAAAAAAATCCCATAAATTTATTTGATTGTTTTATCTGCTTTTGTTGAGCAGTATTTAGAAGCTTCTTCGCTATTATGATTTTTGTTCCATTCAACGCTATAACAATTCCAAAATGCTTTTTCTCTTTCAAATAATTTCTGTGATTTATTATTAACAAAAAAGTTTCTATTAAAATAATATCTATCAATGGACTTCTGGCAGATTGAAAGAGACGGGTCTCTACCATCACTAATATCAACACACCATCTAATACTATCTTTATAGACCTCAAAATTATATTCCCTTGCTTTCAGACAAAAACCGAGAAAGAAAATAATAATATACCCAAGAGCAATAATAATAATAGTAAGTTTGAACCAATTATTTTTTAGAAAGTTTTTCATAAGTTTATTAGAGTAATATTGAGAAAGACCATTTAATTAATGCTAAAAGGACAAAAATTATTATTAAAACAAGGATAATTGTTCCAATTTTTCCTATAATTCCGCCGTCCGTAATTTTATTCATCTGTCTTTTTAATATCTTTGCATATTCTTCGTCGGGTAATATTTTGTCTACTAACTCTTCGCTCTCCCTCCAGTCCTTTTTGAGATTATCAGCGATTTTTTTTAATTCTTTTTCTGTTGGCTTGTTCGTTTCTTGATGCATAGATTTATTTTTTATGTTTCTTAACAATTTTTCTGATTAAATCTATAATTCCCATTAAAAAAGTGACAACAAAAAGTATTTCCCAGATACCCCCACCTAATAGATAAAAAACTACTGATAAAACAAATAAAAATTTCCAGCTTAACCAAGCATTCAAATTGACTTCTTTATTTGGGTCGCCAAATACCATAGATTTGTTTTTTAATTATTGGGAATTTTATCAATAAACTCACTAATTAAATCTGGCGAAATGATTACACCTAAATTTTGATAATCGCCACCTACAATAGCTGATGGAATTCCCACAAAACAATTGTCACTATCTATTGCTAACCCACCAGAGTTTCCACTATCAACTTTTGCTGATGTTAAAATTGTTCCATCGTCATTAAAGCTACTAATAATACCTTCAGTAACTGTAAGATTATAACCTCCACTTGTTACTGGGTATCCATATATCTTTATAGAATCACCTAATTTAATGCTTGTATTTTGGCAACTCGGGGCTGACTTAAAAACTGGAAATGTATTTGGAAAGACACCAAAAGATTCATCATTATCATTTACATAAACATCGTTTATTTCTAATATAGCAATGTCATATTCCTCACTTAAATCTGGAATTATTATGGGTTCTGCCCAATATATTTCCTTAGCTTGACCAGTTAGCTCGTCTGGTAAAGAAACTACGCAACTATTTGAATCAACATCAGCCAATCCATTTCGTTGAGGAATAATATGGGCATTGGTTAGTATTATTCCATCTTCGGTTATTATCGTTCCAGAACCACCAGTAACTTCTGTGCCATCTTTGCTCCTACAAATTATATTAACAACTGACGAGGCGACATTATTTTGTTTATAGTTTAATTCGTGACTATTGTCCTGCTCTTGATTAATCGGGCTTGAATCTATTAAAATTAAAAAAATAAAAATTACAGCTATAATTATAAAAGCAGTAATAATATTTCTTTTGTTGTTTTGGAAAAAAAATATAAGGCGCTCCTTTAATACATCAAATCTATTTATTTTAACTTCCTTGCCACAATTACTACAGAAGCTAACTGCACCTTTAATTTCATCCCCACAATTTTTACAAAACATATAACGAGTTGATTTGTTAAAAAAACTTCTTAAATTGATTTTTCCAATCTGGGCTTTGCCCTAAAGCTACATATAAAACAGCAACTTTAATCAACCTAAGTACCACTAAATAAATAGCCAGCGTTAGAAGTGAATACCAAAAGGCATCGCTGTAAGAACCGTAGCTTGTGGTCGTTTTAGAATAGTAGCTATAGTATGAGTATGGTTTATTTATGCTCCAAACAAAAGGGATAATTCCCAATAACGGAAGATATGCAATAACATATAATACCTTAAGCAAACGATGCCACCACTTGTCATTAGGAGTTAAGGGTGGTTGATTATTTTTTATAGAACTGATAGCTGGGTGACCACATTCAACACAGAACTTGTCCTCTTTTTTAATTTCACTACCACATTTTTCGCAAAACATATTTATTTTATTTTAAAAGAATTAATAAATTTTTGGTAATCTGCATCAATGTAGCCCAAAGAAGGATATTCATATATTAATAGATAGGGTGTTTGTCCTACTAATATTATTCTACCTTTTTCATATTTACCTTCTATCTGTGACGTAAAATCAAGGGCTTTATTGGAAAGATGATAAGTATAGCTGGATGAAATCAAATTACCACCACTTCCACTAATAAAGTTATTTAACATTTTTTCTAAAAGTTTACCTTTGTCAGAAGTATCTATTTGATAGGAATAAATGTATTTAGATATAAAAAAAGTAACGTCACCCTTTTCTACTGTATAAAAATGATAACTATATGTATCGGCAGCATCACCCGTTTCAGCAGAAATATTGTTTTCGGAATCAAATTTCGGATAACTCGGCACATCAATACTAAATTGGTCTGCAACTGAATTATATGTTTGCCAGCTATCAGTTTGTTGAACTATCCCATTTGTTTTCTGTTGATATGCAGTAATATTGACTAAAATAATTGAAACAACAACGCTCATCACGGCTATCCCTATAATAACAAATAGGATAGTCATCCAAGTACTCCTTCTTTTTACAACATTACCCCTTTCATCTATATTCTGAATAAATTTAGAATTACATTTTGGGCATATATATCTTGGAGTTACTGCATAATAAATAAGAGTAATAAGGGGGGCGAAAAAAATACAAAGCCACGCTAAAACTTGAGCCCAGATACTCCTACCACTTTTTCCAATACCAGTGTAACTACAATTCATACACTTTATCGGGTTTTTCGTTCCCACTAAATCGGGGGTTTTATTATCCTCTTTATCGGTCGCCTTCTTTACGGCATTGTTTTTACCATCAACCAGTTTAGCACCACAAAAAGCACAAAATTTTACACCATCATCATTTTTTTTACCACAATATTTGCAATACATAGTTTTTTATTTATATGATTTTATTACCACACTTAATACAAAATTTTGCATCTATTCCTACTGCATTTCCACATTTATTACAAAAACTGACACCAGTTTTAGAACCACCAATAACTGTTGTATCAATCTTTCTTTTTTCATTCTCAACCCTTAACGCTTTCCAAAAATAAGGCATAAAAATAAACCACCATATTATTGCCATAACTGGACTGCCACCATATTCTACTATTGTATATACCTGAACGGCTTTCTCAATCGTCCACACGGCTATTAAAGCAATAATTGCCCACTTATGACCCCTGTAAACAAAGAATAGTATAATAGCCAGGATTATCAAATCAAACATAGCAGAAGAATCAGCAAGACCAAAAAACATCATAACCAAAGTCAGAACAATTGAAAGTATGCCCAGTAATACCGAAATCCCACGATAAGATTCGGTTATCTTCAACTTGTTGTAGTTTTCTACCTGATTTTTTAGGTCATCCTCGCTAATTTTCCACGACCACGAATTATTTTTTCCTCCTTCTAATTTGAATGATTTCATATAATTTTAATAATAATAGTAATTAGTTGGAATAAATCCAACTTGAGACGAGGATTACTCCTTCGTATAAATATTGATTAACTATGACTCCAAAATTAAAAAAAGTAAAGTAATATGCTGTTTGGTAAAATCTTGAAAAAATGTCTGAAATGTGGTAAAAACAAAGGCGAAATAAACAATTACAATAAAAATTACTATATTATGGATTTATTTGAGATTTTTTCTTCAAGAGAAAATCTAAAAGTGGCTTATAGATATGTGCAGGATGAAATTGCTCACTCTTCTCTTTCAATTACGCCCATAGATTATGCTTCAACGACCGCTATCAATAATCTTGGCGAACAATTTTTTATTGCCCTTGAGAAATACATACGAGATGGAAAATATGCCCCAGAAAAGGGGTTTTTTGTTTATGTCCCTAAAGATAATTTAGGTCTTAGACCAGTTTGCATACCATCAATGACAGACAGAATTGTGTATCAAGCAATCCTCAATCAAAGAGTTCTGGGTTATAAGATAGACAATCAATTATCCGATAAGGTATGTTTTGCTAATCGTGTAAATTGCAAAGAAGATGATGAAAATTATTTAAGTTATTATTTGAACGGATATGATACCTTCTTGAAAAGACAAACGAAAGCTTTTGAAAAAGGTTTTACTTGGAAATTAGAGGTTGATGTTCAACAATTTTTTGAAAACATCCCAATTAAAAAACTTATAGAAAAGTTAAAAAATGAATTCGGGATTAGAGATGGTAAAATTTTATCAATTTTGCAAAGGCAATTAAATACTTGGGTTGAATATGAAGACCTTCCAAAGGGGTTACCACAAGGATATAATGCATCTTGTGTTTTAAGTAATGCTTATCTCAACGCCCTTGATAGATTTGCCGAAGATAAATTAATTACCAAAGAAATCCTTTATTTCCGATATGCAGACGATATAGTACTTATGGGTAAATCAAAAGAGGTTATCCTAAGAACTATAGAAAAAATGGTTCATTTTTTGAGAGATAATAATCTTAACCTGAATGAAAAAACCAACATAATTAAACTTAAAGATAGTAGCACGATACAGGCGATGAGGATATTCTCAGATTACGAAGACAACACTCCAGAAATACCAGAGGATGAATTCGCAAAAATACAAGCCAATGTGCCAATTACAGTTGATAAAATCTTATCTGAGGAAAAAGTTGAGAAACTTGAAATGCGAGAATTAAGATATTACTTAAAGGTGGGCAAAGGATATGGCGATATTTTTCTTCTTAAACTAATTGAGATTATCCCCCTCTATCCGTCATTAACTGTATTAATCATTAAATATGTGTCAGAAGGAAGGCGGGCATTGGAATTATCGGGAGACCAATTTGAAGTTGATGTAATTGATATTACTTTATGGAAAACATACAAGAGTGAAGAGGTTTTAGAATGGTCAAAATTTTGGATACTGAAACTACTCGCATCAAATAAAAAAGTTTATGTTAAAGAAATAAACCGTGAGGTAAAAAAAATTCTCATTTCAAAAAGTTCAACAATCTTCAAAATTGTTGGGTTTTATTTTCAAGCGATAAGCGGACAGAAAATAAATATAGAGTTAGTAAAAAAAGCTGTTATTGATAGCACGGTTGATGTTGAGCGGTCTTGGTATTCTTTCTTTTTTCTGAATGCTTTTGAGGGCGTTAGAACGCCCATTATAAAAGATTGTATTGAAAAAGCCCTTAACTCTAACTCTCAAGAGTTAAATTTGATTGGCTCTTATTTATTTCAAAGTAAACCTCAAATAAAAATTGATGACATTGAGGGGTCGTTTGCTTCCTATATTCTTAAAAAGAAAGTACGGACTATCAGAATGGCAGAAAAGAAAATCCAGACCGCTGAGAGTGAATATTATCTTGTCCGAAGGGACGCCCTTCTCCCCGTTGCTTCGCCCGCCTCAATTTTTGGAGTAAGTCGCAAGAGACGCCTTAAACATACCATTGAATTGTCATTCCCAGAGAAGGTAAATTTTGAAAAAGTTACTCTAAAGATGAAGGAAGGATTGCAAGAAATGGAAATTTGGTATAACGGCAAACACCTTGAAACTGCAGATTATATCAAGCTCGGATTCTTCGCTGGTAAGAAGCAACAAAAACCTGATAGGGCTTGGGGCTTTATTGCAGTTCTATCTGCATTACAAGCCACTGATATTACCAGAGCCACTGCTGAAAATATGAAACCAATGGTAGTAGCAGAATCTGGTGTATCTTTATCAACAGCTAATATTCACCAAATCAAGAAAACACTTACCAATAGGATGCGTGCTATCTTCAAAACAGACGATAACCCATTTCATAACAATAAAAAATACTATGAGCCACGCTTCACTATTTTGCCGTCTCCCACCTTACGGCACGAGGAAGTATGGCAACAAGGCGGAAAGCTGAATGAGAACTTACCCAACGAAGAGATTTAATTGAGACGCTGAAAAATTCAGCGTCTTTTTTAGCCAAAAAACCTTGAATTTACACGAGGTTTTTTTGTTTGCTGAAATTTCAGCATAAAGGTTAGAGGGTCGCAAAAAATTATTAACTAAAAAATTACGATGAGTAAAAAATTAAAAAACAACTTGGAGGAACAAATCCTCCCTATTGAGGAAACATATCCAGTAAGTGATTTAGGTTGTGCCGCCGCCTTGCAAACGGCGGGATTTGAATTACTTGCACTTGATAGGCAAAACTCCCGCAAAATAAAGTTCGTCTATCGCCGTGAGGCAGGAATAGAAAAAGTCGCAGATGATTTCTGGTCTGACCGCCTTGAACAGAAATCTCGGTCGTTCTGGGACAACATCAAGAACCTTAAAAATAGATTGTATAGTTAAAATTATGATTTCAGAAGCCGCTCTACAAGAGTTCAAAAAAATATGGTTTGAGGAATATGGCGAGGAAATCTCGGACGAGAAAGCCGTAGAGTTTGGGATAAATTTACTTACCTTATTTGACCACATTTATCGCCCAGTAAAAAAGAGCTGGCTGGGAGATGCTTTTGAAAATCAAAAATAAACAAAAAATTATGAAACAAGAAAAAGTAGTTGAAGGTTTTAAAAAATGTCCACACTTTAATTCCTGCAATCAAAACCTTTGCCCATTAGATTTAGAGCTTGAATTAAGGACAGGCAATAAGGGAGAAGAGTGCAAATGGATGCGAGAACCAATAATCAAAAAAATCAACGGCAATGAATTTATATCTGGTGGTAGCGTTATGCCAGATGCCCTCTTAAATTTCGTTCCTGTGTGCAATATAAAACGGCTTAATCAGTCCTCCCAAAATAGATTAAAGGAATTAAACAAAAAATAATAATTAAATTAAATAATATGGAGACAATTACAATTAGAGAGTATTTAACAAGGAAAGGCATTACCTTTCGTGAAGTAGGAAAAGAAATCGTAGCCCATTGCATTTTTGGTAATTGCGACAGCAACAGCACAGATGCAGAAGGTCATTTATATTTTGACGCAGATAGCGGACAATACGATTGCAAAAAGTGTGGGGAGAACGGCAATATTATAACATTGGCAAAACATTTGGGAGACAGCATACAAGATGTTGCCTTAAATCCAATCACTCCCAAAAATCCACGAAAATCCACGAAATTTGACGCAGAATTAGTTGAAACCTGTCATCAAGCACTTCCAGCCCATATCCGCCAATATCTCAACGCCAGAGGCATTACAGACGCTGTGGTGAATGAATTTAAGCTGGGCTGGGGAAAGTTCTACGGCAGATGGTGGATTACCATACCCATAAAAGATATTTATAGTGCTTTTAGTTTTTTCAAATTACGCCAAGACCCCAGTGCTGGGAGTGATAAAATTACTTACCCCAAAGGAGTTGAAGCCCAAATTTACGACTGGGATATGTTAGCAAGTGTTAACAATAAACAAATTTTGATTTGCGAAGGCGAGATGGACAGATTGGCTTTACTTTCAAAAAATATAACTGCCATAACTTCAACTCACGGAGCTATGACATTCAAACAGGAATGGTGCGAAAAGGTAGGAAAAGGTAGGACAATTTACATCTGCTACGACAATGACGATGCGGGCAAAAAAGGAGCGGAGCGTGTCGCAAAAATGGTGGAAAATGGTGGAAATAAAACATACATTATTACGCTTCCAAACGAAGTGGGAGACGGCGGCGACATTACCGACTACCTAACAAAACTTAACGGCAACCCAGACGACTTGTTTTCAAAATATGCAAAAGAATACCCAGAAAAAATTGATGTTTCGCAATTCAAGCCGCTTTTATTGCAGGACTTAATGGCAACACTTGGACTTACTATAAAACAAGATAATGAAAATAAAATCACAACTTTTCTTTGCGAGTTGTCGGCATTTACAGATAATGCTCAATTTAATATAAGCTATAACGCTCCCAGCTCAACGGGTAAAAGTTATATTCCCACAGAGATTGCTCGTTTATTTCCGCAGGAGGATGTTATAGAGCTTGCCTATTGTAGCCCTACTGCATTTTTCCACGACACTGGTGAATTTAACAAAGAAATGAAGGGTTATGTTGTAGATTTGTCTCGCAAAATCCTAATCTTTCTTGACCAGCCACATAACGAACTGCTGGCAAGGTTAAGACCACTTTTGTCTCACGACAAAAAAGAAATATCACTGAAAATCACTGATAAAAGCCAAAAGGCGGGATTAAGGACAAAAAATGTTTTGCTTAAAGGATACCCGTCTGTTATTTTCTGCACGGCTGGCTTGCGGATTGACGAACAGGAAACGACCCGCTTTCTGCTTTTAAGTCCAGAAGTAAATCAAGAAAAAATAAGGCAGGGAATTTTGGAGAGCATCAGAAAAGAAGCCGATGCGGATAGCTATAAGGATTGGCTGGACGAAAACCCAGAAAGAAAAATGCTTAAAGAAAGAATAAGAGCTATCAAACTTGAAGATGTTGGACAAATAAAAATTGAAAATTATGAAGGATTGGTAAAAAGGTTTTTTGAGAAAAATAAAGTATTGAAGCCGAGACACCAGAGAGATATTAAACGGCTCGCATCAATCATAAAATCTTTGGCTTTGATAAACCTCTGGTGGCGTGAAAGGAGTGGCACAACAATAACAGCCAACGCAGAGGATGTTGAACAGGCATTTAAGATTTGGGACGCAATTTCTGAAAGCCAAGACCTTAATCTGCCACCCTACATTTACAACCTTTATCAGAAAGTAATTTTGAAAGCGTGGGAGGAAAAAAATAGCGGTGGAACTGGTCTCCGCTTGTTGGGCTTATCAAGGCAGGAAGTTTTACAAAAACATTTTGAAGTTTATGGGAGGATGTTAGATACAAACCAATTAAGGCAACAAATTTTACCGATGCTGGAAACTACTGGTTTGATAATTCAAGAACCAGACCAAACCGATAAAAGAAAAATGCTGATTTACCCCACTACGCAAACCAATGAAAACAATAGTGAAAACCAGAGTGGGGTGGATATAGAACAGGCAAACAATAGTGAGGTGCAAGGTGGGGTAAGTATAAATTAAAATTATTTCTTACACTGATAAACAGTGTGATAACAGTTATTATGACAACAGAAAAACAAATAGAAGCCAACAAAGAAAATGCTAAACTCGGTGGCGTAAAAACCGAAGAAGGTAAAGCCATAAGCAGATATAATGCAATAAAGCACGGCATACTGTGCGAAGATATTTTAATAAAGGGTGAGGACGAAAACTCCCTTATTGAACTTGGTAAAAAAATGCGGGCTGAATTAAAGCCAGAAACAGAGATAGAACTGCTACTGGTTGACAGGATTATCGCAAGCACTTGGCGGCTCAAACGGGCTTTGAAGGGCGAAAGCGAAATGATTGAATGCGATATTAAGGGTTTGTTTGGTTCTAACAAAAACTTTGGGGAGGCATTAAGCTATGATTTCGCCAATTATGATAGTTATGGAAAGTTCGTCCGTTATGAAACATCGCTTGAAAGAAGTATCTATAAAGCCCTGCACGAATTGCAAAGATTACAAGCCACAAGACAGGGAGAAAAGCTACCACTCCCAGTCGCCATTGATGTTGATATTTCAAAAGAATAAATTGGGTTCGTTTGGTAATAAACTAACCATTAAAACAGGGAAATCTCTAATGATTTCGGCGGGTTTTAGAAAAAAATATGGCAAAGCAACAGGCAGAAGGAAGTAATCGTTTAAGCGTTTTCTTTCTTAAAAAGCACGGCTACTTTGATAAAGATTTAAGCTGGAAATCGGGCACAATTACTTGGACTTATGGATATAGTGAAAACAAAAGTAGTATTGGTATTACTATGAGACGAGATAACTGGAATACTTTGGATGAGCGAACTTTCATAAAGCTAAACTATACGCACACAGACCATTGGAGCGGAGAAAAAGCAGATATGAATTTTGACATTGAACTTACCGACACGCCTTGCAGATATGGTGGCAAAAGATATTGGTTCATTTGTCCTCTATCCAAAAATGGGCAATACTGCGGTAAGCGAGTGGGAGTTATTTATGGCATCGGCAAATGGTTTGGATGCAGACACTGCGGGAACATCGCTTATCAGTCCCAGTTTGAAGGTGGCAGTTTTCGTGTTGGCTCGGTTTGCGAACCTGATGTTGAAAAAGCATATAATGAAGTAAAAACTCAATACTACAAAGGGAAGCCGACAAGGAGATATAAGCGATATTTGAGATTAAGAAATAAAATGGATAATTCTTGGTTAAGAATGACGGCAAGGTTTGGTAATATAATTTGAATATGATATAATTAAGTCGTGACCCGAATTCAATATTGTCCCGTTTTTTTATGACCCAATCGTTGCCTTTAAGGGGCATCTGCCAATGATGGGTCTTTCGGGACTACGGATTTGGGTCACCAGATGTCCCTTTAAGGTATATGGAAAAACAAAAAACAATTACATATTTTCTTTATTGCAGAAAATCCACAGACGAAACTGACAGGCAGATTTTGAGTTTGGACTCGCAGGAAAGTGAGGCAGTTCAAAGATTTGGAAATCTTAAAATAATCAAATTACCACACGAATCGGTTTCGGCTTTTGAACCAGAGAAAAGACCTGTATTTAGAGATATGATTGAGCGAATTAAAAAAGGCGAAGCACAAGGCATAATTGCTTGGCATCCCGACAGGTTGAGTAGAAATCCTATTGATGCTGGAATGATTTTACGCCTTTTAGACACGGGAGCAATTAAAGACCTAAAATTCTGTTCTTATTATTTTGATAATTCCCCAGAAGGAAAAATGATGTTGCAAATTACGCTTTCGCAGTCAAAGTATTCTTCGGATAAATTAAGTAAAGATGTCAAAAGAGGAATGGACAAAAAAGCAAAAACTGGCTGGCGACCTGGACTTGCCGCATTAGGATACAAAAATAGTAAAACGGGGATTAAAGGAGAGCAAACAATCTATAACGACCCAGAAAGATTTCAACTTGTTAAACAAACTTGGCAACTGTTGTTGACTGGTAATTATTCTGTCCCCCAGATTTTAGAATTAGTAAATGAAGAATGGAAACTTACACAGCCAGGAACTAAAAAAAGACCTGAAAGAAAATTGCAGTTAAGCAAACTGTATAGAATGTTTTGCACGGAATTTTATTATGGTTGGTATCAATGGAATGGAGAATGGATTAAGGGAAACCACGAACCGATGATTACTTCAGAAGAATATGACCGAGCACAAATTATCTTGGGGAGAAAGGGCAAACCACGCCCCAAAACTCATCTATTTGCTTATACGGGGCTTATGAAGTGTGGCTACTGCGGGGCAACTGTTGTTATGGAAGAAAAGATAAGGCATCAAAAGAATGGTAATGTGCATAGGCACATTTATGTGCGATGTAGTAAAAGGTTTAACAAAAAAATTGGAATGCGATGTCCAGAAAAATACATTGAGCTAAAAGATTTTGAGAAACAAGTTGACCAAGCTATCTCCCAGATTACAATTCCTGAAAAATTAAAAAACTGGGCAATAAAATACCTTAACGAAGTTAGAACCAATGAAGCAAGAAGCCACGAGGACATTATTGAAACAAAACATAAAAGGCACGAAAGCGTTGTAAAACAAATTGACAATCTACTTTTGAAATACACCTCTCCTGAAAACAGTGAAGGTCAGATGATGACAAATGCAGAATATCTGAATTTAAGAACAGATTTATTAAAAGAAAAAAACAAATTAGAAACAGAATTAAACTCTGTTGGACAAACGATTGAGGAGTGGCTTGAATTATCAGAAAGGACTTTTAATTTTGTCCGCTATGCCAAAACTTGGTTTGAACAAGGCGACCTAAATACCAAACGAGCCATATTCTCTTGTCTTGGTTCGCACCTGTCTGTAAAAGACAAAAAAGTTGTAATTCCACTTAAAAAGCCCTTTCAAATACTCTTTGATGGGCTTTCCAAAGCACAAACTGAATTAAGTAGGTTAGAACCTATCAAAATAGCTCAAAATAGAGCTGAATTTGCGAAATCTGTCTCTAAATTTCCTCTTATGAGCGGGTGAGCAGAATCGAACTGCCGTCTCGTCCTTGGCAAGGACGTGTAATAGCCACTATACCACACCCGCCTGTGGTGCCGAGGGAGAGAATCGGACTCTCGACCCCTTCTTTTTCAGAGAAGTGCTCTACCACTGAGCTACCCCGGCAAAATTTATTTTATGGTGGACGATGCAGGACTCGAACCTGCGACCCTCTCAGT